>JAUNUL010000207.1 GCA_030538175.1 Propionibacteriaceae bacterium
GCCATCGACGCCGGTGCCGACCTGATCCTGCTCGACAACATGACCCCGGCGCAGATGCGTGAGGCAGTGGCGCTGACGCGTCCCGCCGGTGTCCGCACCGAGGCCAGCGGTGGGTTGACCCTCACCGACGCGGCCGCGGTCGGCGCGACCGGTGTGGACTACATCGCCGTCGGGGCACTCACGCACTCCGCTGTCGTGCTCGATCTCGGGTTCGACCTCCGCGCGAGCTGAGGGTCAGCGTTCGAGGTGGGCAAAGGAACGCAGGCCGCGTTCGAGGTGCCACGTGACGAATGCGGCGGTGAGCCCGCTGCCCTCGCGGATCACTTCTGGGGCAGCCTCCCTGGTGGCGGGCCAGTCGCCGGTGAGCGATGCGCCGAGGTAGGCCAGCGTCTGTGGTCGGGGCTGGGCTGAGCCGGGTGGTCGGCACGTCCCGCAGACCACGCCACCTGCCGCCGGTGAGAACGCCCGGTGTGGCCCCGCGGCGCCACACTTTGCGCAGTCGGTGAACGTCGGGGCATAGCCCGCGATCGACAGCGACCGCAACAGGAACGAGTCAAGAATCGTGGCGGTGTCCCGCGGCCCGTCCGAGGTCCCCTCGTTGAGCACCCGGAGCGCGCCGACCAACAACAGGTACTGCTGAACCGCCGGCTGCCCCTCTTCCACGACGAGCCGGTCGGCAGTCTCGAGCATGACCTGCCCGGCGGTGTACCGCGGAAAATCAGCCACCAACCGCTCCCCGAACGCGTTCAACGATTCGACCTGGGTCACGATCTCGAGGCTGCGTCCGGTGGCGAACTGGATGTCGATGTGGCTGAACGGCTCCAACCGGGCACCGAATTTCGATGACGTCCGCCGCACCCCGCGCGCGGTCGCGCGTACTTTTCCGTGCCGACGCGACAACAGGGTGATGATGCGGTCGGCCTCGCCCAGCTTGTGGGTGCGCAGCACGACGGCTTCGTCACGATAGGTCGCCATCGCCCCAGTATCCCAGCCCCGTCACACCAGCCGGCCAAGGCGAGACCGGGTGGTCGACCCTCTCGGTCGACCAGAGTCGCTACGCTCACGATTGTGAGCCGGAAGTCGAAACCAGTCCCCGCGCGGCGCCAACCGACACCCCATCCGTCGGGCGCCCGGCCGCCAGCGCTGCCCAAGGAGCTGATCCCTCAGCACGTCGCGATCGTCATGGACGGCAACGGACGCTGGGCGAAGGCCCGCAACCTGCCGCGGACGAAGGGGCATGAGGCCGGCGAGGCCGTGCTGTTCGACGTGATCGAGGGCGCGATCGAGCTCGGGGTGAAGTACCTGTCGGTCTATGCCTTCTCCACCGAGAACTGGCGGCGCTCCCCCGATGAGGTGCGGTTCCTGATGGGCTTCAACCGCGACGTCATCCATCGCCGGCGCGATGAGTTGGATGACCTTGGCGTACGCGTGCGCTGGGCGGGCCGTCGCCCCCGGCTGTGGGGGTCGGTGATCAAGGAACTCCAGACCGCCGAGGAGCAGAGCAAGAACAACGACACCCTGGTGCTGCAGTTCTGCGTGAACTATGGCGGCCGGGCGGAGATCGTCGATGCCGCCCGCCAGGTCGCGGAGTTGGCGAAGCAGGGCAAGCTCGATCCGTCGCGGCTGACCGAGGACCGCTTCCGCGCATTCCTGGACGAACCGGAGATCCCCGACGTCGACCTGTTCGTCCGCTCGTCGGGTGAGCAGCGGTTCTCGAACTTCCTGCTGTGGCAGTCGGCGTACGCCGAGATGGTCTTCCTCGACACGCTCTGGCCGGATTGGGATCGTCGCCATCTGTGGCATGCCATTGAGTTGTACGCCCAGCGTGACCGTCGCTATGGCGGTGCGGTGCCGAACACGGTGCTCCCGGAGAACGCATCGCACGACGAGGTGGAGGCATGAGCGAGCGTCGCTACGTCCTGTCGATCGATCAGGGCACCACGTCCACCCGGGCCATCGTGTTCGACCATTCGGGCCACGCGGTCGCGGTCGGCCAGACCGAGCACCAGCAGATCTTCCCGCAGCCCGGCTGGGTCGAACACGACCCGCTGGAGATCTGGACCAACACCCTCCACGTCGTCGCGCTCGCGCTGACCCGGGCGCGGATCACCCATCTGCAGGTTGCCGCGGTGGGCATCACCAACCAGCGCGAGACGACCGTGGTCTGGGATGTCCGCACCGGGCAACCGGTGACCAACGCGATCGTCTGGCAGGACACCCGCACCGCCGACCTCTGCCGTGAGCTCGCCGGGGACGCGGGCGCGGACCGCTGGAAGAGCCGGGTCGGACTCCCGCTGGCAACGTATTTCTCCGGCCCCAAAGTGCGCTGGATCCTCGACAACGTCGACGGCGCCCGCGCCGACGCCGAGGCCGGCCATCTGCGCATGGGCACGATCGACGCGTGGCTGATCTGGAACCTCACCGGCGGCCCGAACGGTGGGCTGCATCTCACCGATGTCACCAACGCCTCCCGCACAATGCTGATGGATCTGCGCACGCTGGCATGGGACACCGAAATCGTCGACGCAATGGGCATCCCGGCCAGCATGCTCCCCGAGATCCGGCCCTCGGTCGGTGACTTCGGTGCCGTCGGGTCCACCGGGCTGCTGATGGGCATCCCGATCGCCGGCGTGCTCGGCGATCAGCAGGCGGCGATGTTCGGCCAGACCTGCTTCGAGCCGGGGATGGCGAAGAACACCTATGGCACGGGCTGTTTCGTGTTGGCCAACACCGGCACTGAGGTCATCGAGTCGCCCGCCGGGCTGTTGTCGACCGTTTGCTATCAGATCACCAACGAGCCGGCGGTCTATGCGCTGGAGGGCTCCATCGCCGTCGCGGGATCGCTGGTGCAATGGCTGCGGGACAACCTCGGTCTGATCGCGTCGGCCCCCGAGGTGGAGGAGCTCGCGGCGTCGGTCGACGACAACGGTGGGGCGTACATCGTGCCCGCCTTCTCCGGACTCTTCGCCCCCTATTGGCGCGATGACGCCCGCGGCGTGATCGCCGGCCTGACCCGCTATGTCACCAAGGCGCACCTGGCGCGTGCGGCGCTGGAGGCGTCGGCGTACCAGACCCGCGACGTCGTCGAGGCGATGCAGACCGACTCCGGGACGCCGATCACGGAACTGCGCGTCGACGGTGGGATGACCGAGAACGCGCTTCTGATGCAGTTCCAGGCCGACCAGCTCGGCATCGACGTGATCCGCCCGACCGTGATCGAGACGACCGCGTTGGGTGCGGCGTACGCGGCAGGGGTCGGGGTCGGCTTCTGGTCCGGGACCGACGAGTTGACCGCCAACTGGTCCGAGGAAGTCCGCTGGTCTCCCGCCCAGGACCGCGCCGACGCCGACCGACTGCACCGCAACTGGACCAAGGCGGTCGAGCGCACCCTGGACTGGGTCGACGCGGACACCTGAGGCTCACCTGAGCAGCGCCGGGGCGACGGTCGGCAGGTTTATCCCGCGGGTTACCGTGGAAACCTACGACTTCGATCTCGCAAGGAGACCAACATGGCTACTCGCAATGGCAAGGCAATCTGGCGCGGCGACCTGAAGACCGGCACCGGCGAGGTGACCGTCGGCAACGGCGTCTTCTCCGGCAATTATTCGTTCACCTCCCGGTTCGAGGACGGCGAAGGCACCAACCCCGAAGAGCTCATCGCGGCAGCCCACGCCGGCTGCTATTCCATGCAGCTCTCGGCGATGCTCGCAGAGGCGGGGACGCCGGCCACGAGCGTCGACACCGAGGCCGTCTGCCAGCTCCGGTTCATCGACGGTGCGCCGACGATCACCGAGATCAAGCTCAGCACCGTCGGCGAGGTCCCCGGCCTGACCGCGGAGCAGTTCCAGAAGGCCGCCGAGGACGCGAAGGCCGCCTGCCTGGTGACCCGTGCGCTCGCCGGCGTGGAGACGATCAGCCTGAAGGCTGAGCTGAAGGGCTGACCCACCACATGACCGCTGACTGGCCCTGGGCCGAGCTTTTCGAGGCTGAAGGGATCTATCTCGGGACCGCGACCGCTGGCGTACCGCCGCGGGCAACGTCCGAGGCGATGGCCGACATCCTCGATCGCTGGCGCCGGGGCCGGATCAGCGGTCCGATGTTCGACCAGATCGTGGCCGAGTCCCGGGAACGGTACGCCCGGCTGGTCGGCGTCGACCCCGCGACCGTCGCGATCAGTCATCAGGTGTCACCGCTCGTCGCTCTGGTGGCGGGCAGTCTGCCCGACGGTGCCGAGGTGGTGGTCGCCGACGGCGACTTCACCAGCGTGACGTTCCCCTTCGCCGTTCATGAGGCCCGGGGCGTTCGCATCCGCGTCGCGCCACTGGCCGACCTCGCTGACCACATCACGGGCGACACGGCGTTGGTGGCAGTGTCGGCGGTGCAGTCGGCCGACGGCGCGATCGCCGACCTCGAGGCAATCGAAGCGGCTGCGACCGGGCAGGGCGCTGACGTCATGGTCGATCTCACACAATCGGCCGGTTGGCTACCGATCGATGCGAGCCGTTTCGCGTACACGGTCTGCGGCACCTACAAATGGCTGCTCGCCCCGCGCGGCACCGCGTTCTTGACCGTGCGTCCCGATCGCCTCGACACGTTGGTGCCGTTCCAGGCGGGATGGTACGCCGGCGCCTCCCCCTGGGAGTCGATCTATGGCCTGCCGTTGCGGCTCGCCACTGATGCCCGACGTTTCGACGTCTCGCCGGCGTGGTTCTCGTGGGTGGGTACGCGGGCCTCACTGGAGTTCCTCGACAACGTCGGCCGCGACGAACTCCACCGCCACGCTGTCGCGCTGGAGGCGGCCTTCGCCGATGCGGCCGGCGTACCTCGCCGCGGCCAGGCCATCCGGTCGTTCGCCACCGATCCCGAAGTCTCGGAAATACTGGCTGCCTCAGACGTGACCGCGAGCGTCCGGGCCGGCAAGTTGCGCCTGTCCTTCCACGTCAACAACACCGTCGCCGAGGCCCTCCACGTCGGCGAGCTCCTGCGGGGGCGGGTCAGAGGCTGACGGCTCACCCGGAGCGATGGGAAAAGATCAGCGCCACCGCCCGCAGCCCCAGGATGAACCCGGCAAAGGCGACCAGAGCACCCACGAGCGAGAGGCGCCGACATGCGGCAGGATCTCCGGGCCCCCACTGGTCGTGGCGAGCATGATCCCGCCGAGGACCCCAGCAGCAGCCAGCACGGCCAGCACGAGCTGCTGAACCAGTCCCAGCAGGAAGCTGCGGTCATCGGGGTGGGACACCACCCGAACGTGGGCGGTGAGCCGTCCGCTCTCGAGGTCGGAACTGATCTTGTTGATGCGTCGCGGCAGCTGCTCCATGAGCGGGATCAGGTGCATGGCGCGTTGGGTGAGTTCCGCCTTCACCCGTTCCGGGGTGATGTCGCCCATGCTGGCCCGACCCACCGTCCGAGCGGCGGCCACCAGGTCGAGGCTCGGGTCCAGCTCGCGCAGGTGGGAGAGCAGCTCCTCGCGCA
>JAUNUL010000208.1 GCA_030538175.1 Propionibacteriaceae bacterium
CTGCTCGTGTTGGGTGCGACCATCCTGCTGCTGATGCACACTCGGATCGTCACTCCCGCGTCCGCCAGGCCGCGCACCATCCTCGCCATCGGGGCGCATCCCGATGATCTGGAGATCGCCTGCGGTGGCAGCTTGGCCATGTTGGTCGACGCCGGCCATCACGTGCATGGCTTGGTGATGACAGCCGGTGCGGTGGGTGGTGACCCGTTGCGCCGGCCGCGGGAGGCCCGGGAGGGTGCCCATTTCCTCGGCCTTGCGAGCCTTACCGTGCATGACCTGCCTGACACCAACCTGGCGCTGACCGAGAACCGGATGGTCGAGCTCATGGAGCAGGCGATCAACCGGTTCTCCCCCGACATCATCCTCACGCACTCGGTGCATGACCAGCATCAGGATCATCTCGCCGTCCACCACGCCACGCTGCGCGCGGCCCGGCGGCACCATTCGATCCTGTGTTACGAGTCGCCGTCGGTCACCCGGGATTTCAATCCCGACGTCTTCCTCGACGTCGGCGACTACACCGACATCAAGTTCCAGGCCGTGCTCGCCCACCGCGATCAGGTGGGCAAGAGCTATATGAGCCGCGACGTGCTTGCCAGCGTCACCCGGTTCCGCGGTCAGCAAGCCAAGCGCAGCCACGCGGAAGCATTCGAAAGCGTCCGGCTGCTCGTCAACGAGACAGGAGTTCTGTGATGGCCCGCATCCTCATCACCGGGGCAGGTGGCCCGGCCGGCATCGCCTTGGCCGAGCAGTTCAAGCACCAGCATGGCGGTGAGCATTATCTGGTCGGTGTCGATCTGCTGGCTCTGCCGCAGACCGCGGCGGAGCTGTTCGACGAACACCATCAGGTGCCGGCCGCAGCTGATCCCGCCCTGCTGCCAGCCCTGCGACGCCTGGTGCGGCGGAGCCGGGTCGACCTGATCATCCCGACGGTCCAGGACGAACTGCCGGCGGTTGCTGCCGGGGCGGCGCTCCTCGGCGCTCCCGTGGTCAGCTCCCCCAGCCACGGTGTCGCGTTGGCCCACGACAAGCTCCTGACGATGGCCACGCTCGCGGCAGCCGGCGTACCCATTCCCCACACCCTCCCCGCCGACGATCTGGCAGCCTCCGCCAACCTGACCTTCCCCATGGTGCTGAAACCCCGTGTCGCGCGTGGGGGACGTGGTGTCCAGGTGCTCGACGATTCTGCTGAGCTCACGGCCGTGCTCGATGAGGGGCTGTCTCCTGGGTTGATCGCTCAGGAGTTCGCGCCCGGTGATGAGTACGCGGTGCAGATCTTCCGGCAAGCCGGGCACCCCTGGGAATGTGTCGTGCTCGCCAAGACCGCGCTGAAGCAGGGGCGGGTCGGCAACGCGGCGGCCGTCGTGCGGTGTCCACCCGGGACCGAACTGGACGTCGCGACCGTCGCGATTCGCGCGGTCGAGGCGTTGGGCCTGCACGGTCCGATGGATCTGGACGTACGCCGGCTCGCCGACGGCACACCCGTCGTGTTGGAGGTCAACGCCCGGTTCGGCGCGAACTCGGCGTACGCCCCCGAGTTGCTGGAGCGCGTCCTCGCCCAATGGCTGCGCGCGCCTGCCCGGGTGGTGGCCTGACCCATGGACATCCTGACGTTCCTGCTGGCCGTGCGGCTGATCGGGCTCGCCATCGTCCGGATCGCCATGATCCCGCTGGCGGTGGCCTTCGAGTTCCGGGAGCGCCGCCGCGCCCAACGCGGAGACACAGGGCTCCTGCCCAGCCACCCCGCCTGGTCGCCACGGGTGAGTGTCGTGGTGCCGGCGTACAACGAAGAACGCGTGATCGGCGGCTGCCTGCGCTCGATCCTCGATTGCGGCTATCCGAATCTTGAAGTGATCGCGGTGGATGATGGTTCCAAGGACCGTACGCTCGCCCTGCTTCTGAGGTTCGCCCGCGGCGAGCGCCGACTCCATGTGCTGCGGCAGGACAATGCAGGCAAGGGTGCGGCGTTGAATCGTGGGATCGAGTACGCCACCGGTGAGATCCTGATGCTCGTCGATGCCGATGGCCAGTTCGGGCCGGACACGATCCCGGAGATGCTGCGGGCCTTCACCGATGACCGAGTCGCCGCGGTGTGTGGCTCCGACCGCCCGGTCAACCTCGACCGTGTGCAGACCCGCTTCCTGGCCGTGATCTCCCACGTGGGCACCGGGCTGGTCCGTCGCGCTCTCCACATGCTCGGCTGTCTGCCGGTGGTGTCAGGGAATGTGGGGGCCTTTCGCAGGTCCGCATTGCTGGCCGTCGCGGTCGACGGCATGGGCCCCTTGCGGACCGACACCCTCGGTGAGGACCTCGAGCTGACCTGGCGCCTGCACCGCGCCGGCTATCGGGTCGCGTTCGCACCGCATGCAGTCGTGCATGCTGAATCCCCGTCCACGCTGCACGGGTTGTGGAAGCAGCGTGTCCGGTGGGCGCGGGGGCTGCTGCAGTCGTTGTGGCTGCATCGGGACATGATCGGGCGACCGCGCTTCGGGGTGTTCGGGATGTGGTTGGCGTACACGGTCCTGGCGATGGTCTGGCTGCCGATCACCCAAGTCGTCGGGACAATCGCACTGCCGATCGCCTGGGGCGCCGGCCTCTGGTCGCCACCGGCGAGCCTGATGGCCGCATTCCTGGGTTCCGGCGTGGCACTGACCGCGGTCTTCCTGATCGTGGCGGTCGCGCTCGATCGGACACCGCAAGACCTTCGGCACAGCTGGACGCTGCCGCTGTGGCCCGTCTATTCCGTGCTCATGAGCGCCACCCTGATCAAGGGCTTGGCACAGGAGCTCACCCGCGCACCCAACCAGTGGAACAAACTCGATCGGACTGGAGTCGTCTCCCATGCCCTGTCTTCGCCCCCGCACGCACCGCCCTCGCCGTCTTCGCAGGAGTTTGCTCCGGGCGTTGCTCGTTCCTTCGCTCACCCTGGCCTTGTCGGTGACCGCGTGCACGCCTGACCCGACGGAACCGCTGCCTGCCACACCGAGCGGTCCGGCCGTGTCCGAGGCGGCGCGACTCACGGTCGGCGTCGGCTTCGAGGACGTCAGCGATGGCGACCTTGATTCCTTGGCTGACCGGCTCGATGCCGTCGGTGCTGGCGGTGTCACGATCGCGGTCGGTCGGCCGGATTGGGTTGCGTTCGAGTGGCCCGAGCATCCCGAGACCGAGGCGACGTCGTCGGATCGAGTACGCCGAGCCGTCGACGTCCTCGGCCAGGGCCCGAAAGGGCAGCAACGCGAGGTCACGCTGGTGATCGATGTGCTGGCCCCGCGCCTGATCGAGGAGCACCCCGATGAGGCGGCCGTGGGAGCCAACGGCAAGGAATCAGGCTTGTTCGCCAGCCCGGCGGCGCTGCGCGATGGGGTGATCGGGTCGCGGATCGTCGAGCTCTGCGGGGTCACCGCCGAGCGTTATCGGCCCGATCGGATCGCGCTCACCGAGCTGATCCTCGACCAGAGCTTCTCCGATGCCGACAAGCGGGTCTATCGGCAGATCACCGGCCGGCCGGACTGGCCGCGCGACCACAAGGGACGCATCGACACCGAGCACCGGTCGTTGGCCACGTTCCGCTCCGAAGTGGCGGCGGATCTGGTCGAGCGATGTGCCACTGCAGCCGAGAAGCATGGCGTACGGACCGATGTGGATGTCCGTGCAGCCTGGCAGGATCCAACGGGCAACCGGGCCGAATCAGGGCATGACTATCGGCTCCTGCTGACCCGGGCCGACCACCTCACGGTGTGGAACTACTTCGCCCTCAACGACGCTGAGCCGGCGGTGTCCGAGGACCTGACCGCGGGGCTGCGTACGTCCCTGGGCGACCGCATCGGCCAGGTCACGATGTCCGTCGGGCTGTGGGCCGACGGTGACGGCGATGCCGCGACCGAGGATGACAAGGAGAATGCGGTCCTCCCCCCGGCAGCGATGGCTGAGGGCGTCCGCGCATCACTGACCAATGGGGTGACAACGGTCTCGGTCACGCCTGCCTCACGGATGACCGAAGAGCACTGGGCGGCCTTGGCGGGGTTGGGTTTCCAACCCTGAGCCGGGTACGCGCCAGGGACGGGCAAGGCCCTCGACCGGGAGTTCTCCGGTCGAGGGCCTTATCCGTTTGGTGCTGAGTGCCTGGGGCGTGATCAGTCGACGATGTCGAACATGCCGGTGGCCTCGGCGAGCTTGGCGAGGGTCGCACGGCCGGGGACGCCGTCGGCGTCGCTGCCGGAATAGCCCAGGTGACCCTGCCAACGGGAGTACGACTCAAGGAACATGGTTCCGAGCGAGCCGTCATCGGTGTTGCGATTGGGCAGGCCGGCCTGGTCGAGGGCCCGGCGCAGGGCAGTCTCGAGCAGCATGCCGAGCTCCTTGTCCATGCCCTGACCGGTCGGGGTGCTGGGGCTGGAGTCATGGGCGACGACCTCGCGGACGCGGCCGACAGACAGGGTCGGCTTGGCGGCAGCCTGAGCGGCAGCAGCCTCGGCCGCGCGGGCCTCTTCCTGGGCGCGCAGTTCGGCTGCGGCGGTCTCGGCCTGAACGGCGGCGTCGGCATCGATCTTCGCCTGACGCGCGGCTTCGGCGGCGGCTTCCGCCTCACGGTCGGCGGCCTCGCGGGCCTCTGCCTCGTCGCGGGCCTGAGTGGCAGCCTGCTCGGCCTGGAGCTTGTCCGCGGCCTCCTTCAGCTGGTCGGCGGTCTGCTGGGCCGCGTCCTTGGCCTTGTCCTTGTCGCCGCCGAAAGCGTCCTTGATCTTGTCGAAAACACTCATGGGATGTCCTCTCTGTCCCTTGCGGGCATAACGCGTCCCCTGCAGCAGGGCTGCGTACTCGCCTGTGACGAGCGAGGCACATCCTAAAGCCCGAAAACGTCCTGATGACGACGTTGGACTGACATTGTGGGGCTATGCGCAACGATGAGCAGATCCCGTTGATTCTTGGCCTCGACGAGAACCGCCCCACCATTGATGATTCAGCGTTCCTTGCACCCGGCTGCGCCGTGATCGGCGATGTCCGGATCGGTGTGGATGCATCGGTGTGGTACGGCGCGTCGATCCGGGGCGACTACGTCTCCGTGGCGGTGGGCGACCGCAGCAATGTGCAGGACAACGCGACGCTGCACGCGGATCCGGGTTTCCCGTGCGAGGTGGGCCAGGACGTGACAATCGGCCATAACGCAGTCGTGCATGGCTGCACGGTCGGCGACGGCTGCGTGATCGGGATGGGGGCGGTGGTCATGAACGGTGCCGTGATCGGCGAGGGCAGTCTCGTTGCCGGCGGGGCAGTCGTGATGCCGGGCGCCCAAGTGCCCCCGGGCAGTCTGGTCGCGGGTACGCCCGCCAAAGTACGCCGCCCCACCACCGAAGCAGAGCGGGAGCAGTTCCGCACCAGCGCTGCCACCTATGTGGAGAACGCTCGCCGCCACAA
>JAUNUL010000209.1 GCA_030538175.1 Propionibacteriaceae bacterium
CGACGGGTCAGCGCTGGGGTCCGCGCTCGGCTGAACGCTGGGCTCAGTCGACGGGTCGCCGCTCGGGTCGGTCGACGGCGCAACGCTGGGGTCGACAACCGGATTGAGCGTGGGCTCCGGGTCGGTCACGGTGTCGTCGGCCTGCTCACAGTCGGTGATCGTGAAGACCTTGGAGTTGAGGTCCTGGCCTGCGCTCTTGGCGGTGACCTTGAGGGACTGCTTCGTGACGCCCTGGACCGGCTTGATCACATAGGTCTGGGTCGCGTTCAAGTCGGTGCCGGACTTGTTCTCGGTCACCCGAATGCCGGTCGTCGGAGAGAAGTCGGCGGTGTTGCCGTTCCATTCGCCACCCTGGTGGGCGAAATGGATGGTGACATCCTCGCCGCCTTCGGCGATGCCGCCGAAGCCGCGAAGCTCGACCTGGACCGAGCAGCCCTTGATGGTGGGGTTGTTGTCCGGAGTCACGGTCGCAGCGCCGGGCTGCTGCACCTTGACGACACCCTTGTTGTCAATCGCGTGAGCCGTCGTTGCGCTGAACGACAGGAAGAGAAGGGAAGAACCGACGGCGGCGGCCGCGAGACGACGCGCGCGGATACGAGAGGTGGTCATGTGGGACTCCATCGCATAGGGGAAGATATGTCTGGACCTGAGGTTTAGTGTTGAGGGAAAACCCGGCCGCGGCACGCGCCCACACTGCGCGTGATCAAAACGATACGAACCGGAGATGACCTCGAGATTCAGGCCATCTTTTCGCCGGAATCCTCACTGGCCAACGTTTCCGCGGTGAGTCGGGTCAGATGCGTTGCAAGGTGGTGGCGCGCCAGGGTCCAATTGCCAGCAGAAACTGCATCGTGGATCGTCACGTGGTCGGCGTGGCATGCCCCTGCATCCAGCAGCTGGAATTCCGGGTCATGAGCGGTGCCATCCACTGCCTCACCGTGCATTTCGATCAGCGTTTGGGTGAAGAGCGCGAGAGGCGCATTGCCCGTGCACCGGGCCAGCGTGCTGTGGAAGCTGTGGCTGGAATCCTCCACCCCGGCCATGCTCGACTCGACCTGAATGGCGGCCAGCAGCGGCCCGTCCACGGACTGGGTGTCCGCGCGGTCGACCAGCATGTCGAAGCAGGTCAACTCGAGCGATGTCCGGGCCGCAAGCAGGCTCGCGGAGTCAAGTCGCTGGTACTGCAACAGCAGTGACGCCGATCGGCGCACCGCGTGCGCGCTGGGGGCATCGACCACCAAGCCGCCGCCCGGACCCCGTCGCATGCGTGCGGTGCCGTGGTGCTCCAGCAGGCGGACGGCCTCGCGCAGTACGCCCCGGCTGGCGCCGTGTTCGGCCATCAGGGATTGTTCAGAACCGATGAGGTGGCCCACCGGCCAACCCAATTCGACGATGCGGTCTTCAATGGCGCGGGCCACATGTTCAGCGCGCTTTTGACTGCCACCTCGAGCCGCAAAGGTCATGGACTACTCCTGAATTGTCGCCTGCAAAGGGAACGACGTGGATGAAGGCTGGTTTCACAAAGAGGATCCCCCATGAATGTCGTCGCGTCCTCGCCGGGACCATCAGGCGAAACACGAATTCCAGGAGTGCTGTGAGCGCGGGGGCCGTGAACCGTTTGGGCCGCGGAGCCCCGTTCCGTTGCCTGGCCGCCCGTTGGATTCGCGTGGAGTGATCCCGACTACCATTTGCCGTCAGGGGTCACCGAGACAAAGGACGATGACATGACCGATGAGGTCAGCGTGACGGAACGCCTTCGCAAAGGCATCGACGAGTTCTTGGGTTCCAGTGGAGCCGGGCTGGAAGAAGTGGTCAACTCCAAGGCGTTCGGCGATGCCCTTGCCCAGCTCACCGGCAACTTGGTGGCCATCAGCCGCATCGGTGGAGAGACGATGGACCTCCTGATCCGCAACGCTCGGCTGGCCGGGCGTCGCGATGTCTCCGAGCTCGGACGCCAGCTCGCGCGCAATGAGGACAAACTCGAAGCAGTCCTGGCCCTCGTCGAGGAATTGCAGGACGAGCTGAAGGCCGAACGCGCGAAGAATGCGGCCGCAGGCACCAATGAGTCTGGGGTCAAGGAGTCGGGCACCGAGGAGACCGAAGCCGACGTGGCCTCTGCGCGTGCACCCAAGAATCCGCGCAAGACCGCGGCCACCGAGCAGGACTGAGCCGTGGCTGCCGAAGGCCTGCAGGGCCTCCTGCGCGGAGCGGCGCGGCTGTCGGGTCAGCTGCTTGAGTTCTCCAACATCATGTTGACCACCGAGGATGCCGTGGTGGGTGCGTCGCCCAAAGAGGTGGTGTGGACCTATCGCAAGACGACCCTCTATCGCTATCGGTCCACCAAGCGGCGCCACCCGGTCCCCATCCTGCTGGTCTTCGCTCTGATCAACCGACCGGACATCTTTGATCTGCGGCCGGGCAACTCCTTCGTCGAATATCTCCTCGATGAAGGTTTCGACGTCTATCTGGTGGATTGGGGGGTCGCCGGCGACGAGGAAGCCGAAATGGGCCTCGCCGACTATGCCCTCGACCATCTTCCGGCCGCGATCCGCGAACTGCGCCGCAGCAGTGGCGCGGAAGAGATCACGATGGTCGGCTGGTGCATGGGTGCAGCCCTGAGCGGCATCTATCTGGCGTTGACCCCGGACGCCCCCGTGCGGAACTGGGTGCCCCTGACCATGCCGCTGGACACCGAGAACAGCACCTATCAGACCTGGATGGGCCGGGAGACCTTCGACGTCGAAGACCTCGCCCGCAGCATCCCCTCACTGCCCGGCTGGGCCGTCAACACCGCCAACAAGATGCTCAAACCGGTCCCCAACTTCCTGGGGACCCCCGTGCGGCTGTGGAATCAGGTCCAGGACGGCACCGTCAACAAGACCAGCCACCAGGCGATGGCCAAGTGGGTGGCGGACAATCCGCCGTTCCCGGCCCGCGCCTTTGCCGAATGGGTGAATGCCCTGTTCAAGGAGAACGCCTTGGTCAAGGGCGACATGGTCATGCGTGGCCAGCAGGTTGACCTGGGCAAGATCAAGCAGTCGGTGCTGATCGTCACGGCGTCGATGGACCACATCGCACCGCGCGAGGGCACGCTCCCCCTGCTTGACCTGTTGGGGTCCGATGATGTGGAGCACATGGACCGGGTCGGCGGACACATTGGTCTGATGGCCGGTTCGAAAGCGAAACGAGAAATCTGGCCCGAGATTGTGGCGTGGCTGGAAGAACGCAGCCAATAGTCTGCGTCCAGACCAAGGAACTGGCACAGCGACCTGTCTGCGAGCAGGGACTGGCTAGCATTGACCATGAACACACCATCGCAAAGGAAGCACCATGACTGAGAACACCCAGAAGGCCGCCCAGGAAGCCATGCAGACCGCTGAGGCCACCATTGCCCGCATCCGTGAGTTCAATGAGAAGCTCATCGAGACCGCCAAGGCCTCCGGCAACGTTGCGCTGGATTCCTATGAGAAGGCCCTGCGGAGCATGCTCGACTTCCAGAAGGAGATGGCCAACGCCAGCCAGGTCGAGTGGCTGAACACCCTCGCCTCCACCCAGGTGCAGTTCGTCCAGGACCTCAGCGACGCCTACACCAAGGCAGCGCGCGAACTCCTCCGCTGATTTCGACGCGCAGCGAGCCCAGCTCGCCCGCCTCACACAGCAGGGCCCCGATCTCTGGTCGGGGCCCTGCTGTGTTCTCGGCTGCGTCAGGACGGGTCGGCAGGATCAGCTGACTCGGCCTTCGCACGCCGTCCCGGCAAGGACACGCCCATCGCGCGGTTGACGGCCATGAACGACCGATAGAGGCCGAGCAACACCTCACGCTGGGTGCCGCTGAGCTCGGTGGCGCGCTGGATGGCGGTGCCCAACTCCGACGCTCCGGTCGTGCCCCGATCGACACCGGACTGTTCATAGAGTTCATCAACGGTGATGCCCAGGGTGGCAGCGATCGCTGCGGTTACGGTCTCTGACGGGGCGCGCAGGCCTCGTTCGATCTGGGACAGATAAGGATTCGAGATGCCCACGAGGGTCGACATCTGACGCATCGACATGTCCGACAGTTCTCGTTGCCGCCGGATAAAGGCCCCGAGCATGGACCGCGGCGCCATGTTCCCCATCCCCCAACCCTACGTCAGATGGCCCGGGTTCCCGGGGACGGTCTTGCCGTTGCAAGGTTTGCGTTGCCCAAGAATCCGCTCATGACAAGGGTGGCAGACCCAGTTCCGGGCCGTTGTCCTCGACCCAGAGGGTGAGGGCCGCGATCAACCGGTGGCTGTTGGGGTTGTGGCGTCGCTCCGGGATCGCCCCCACGATGTCGCCCGACGGCGCATAGATGACTGCTTGTTCGGCAAACTCCTCGTGCACGATGCGCCAGCCCGACTCGTGCTCACACGTCAACGACCAGACGGTGGGGCCAGCCAGCAGAACGTTGCGTGACGACTCATGCCGCACGGTCCACGCCCCACCGGCGCTGGTGGAGAACGAATGCTGCATCGGTTGCTCCCTTGGCTCGGGGTCCGCAGATCTGTGTGCAGTCACATTATCCCGCTCAGCATTTCGGCTTTGGATCCCCGGTGCGGATTCCCCGCTCCTGCTAGACGTCAGCGCCCAATGAAACGGCCAGCCTGCGACGAGGCCCCCGATGGCATCATGGACCTGTCCGCACCACCAAGCTCGTTCACCTCAGGAGGCCGGCATGGCCAAGAATCCATTCATGAGCGCCTATCTGAGCTCGTGGAACAAGATGGCCAACACTGCTCGTGGTCAGATGACGGCCGCGGTGAAGGCCGAGCAGAAGAAGGCCGGCAAACAGATGATGGATGCGTGGTTCGACGCGTTCACACCGACCACGGGCAAGAAGACCACCAAGAAGAAGTCGACGGGCAAGCGGACAGCAGCCAAGCGGCGTACTGCCCGCTGACCCGTCGGGCGTAGTGCCCGCTGAGCAGCTCGATCAGCCCCGGCCCATCCGGGCGGAGAACCCGGCTGCTCCCCCGGACGACGTACGCCGGCCGCGGCTCGCCTGTCCGCTCCGCTGCGACCGCTGTCCGTTGCAAGATCCCTGCCCCTGCGCACGGCTCGCTGCCGGGGCCTGCTGGTCACGTCGAGCAGAGCTGGACCCGTCGGTCGCGCGCCCACCGGCCGCACGACTGGTCGTTGAGCGCCCACCGGAAGACCGCCCACTCGACCGCGCACCGGAGCGTCCGCGCCCGGAGTTGGTCTGCGTTGCCTGCGGCGGTGTCGGGTTGACCCAGCCGCCGGGGAAGGTCCGCTCCCCCGGCGCCAGATCCTGCAGCACCGGATGGCCGATGCCGGCCACCGTGGTGGTCGGGCGGATGCCCGCCTTGCGCATCAGGTCGCTGACCTCGCGACGCTGGTCATCCATCATCAGGGTCACCACGGTGCCCGA
>JAUNUL010000210.1 GCA_030538175.1 Propionibacteriaceae bacterium
TCGGTCTGACCGGGTCACCAGGCCCCGCTGGCCTGACCGGGGTCACCAGACCCCTTTTGGTCTGAACTGGATGCTGATCCTGGGCCCGACGGCCTTGGCTGTCTTCGGCACGGCGTGTTCCCAGGTCCGCTGGCACGAGCCGCCCATGACCACGAGGTCACCATGACCCAGGGCGAACCGATGTCGCGCGCTGCCGCCACCACGGGGACGGAGCGCGAGCGTCCGTGACCAGCCCAGGGAAAGAATCGCCACCATCGTGTCCTCGTCACGCCCGCGACCGATCGTGTCGCCGTGCCAGGCCACGGAATCAGCGCCCGAGCGATAAAGGCAGAACCCCGAGCTGACGAATCGCTCACCCAGCTCAGGCTCATAATGGTCCGACAGCAACTCCCGGGCCTGCCGGACCATCGGGTCCGGCAGGACATCCTCACCATCGAAGTGCCTGGTCAGCCTGGGGACATCGACCTCCCGTGCATACATCCAGCGACGCTCGGCCTGCCAGCCCACATGGGTGAGCAGTCGTTCGAACAAGGCCTCCGACCCCGTCAGCCAGCCGGGCAGGTGATCGACCCAAGCGGTTGATGACAGCCGTGTCCGTTGGACCCCGCGCAGGTCGGCGAAGCCGTCAACGGGCACCGGCAAGGCGACGTCAAGCAACGATGACTGATATTCGAACATGTGTTCACTATAGACGGTGCCCTGCCCCCATGGAAGGTGCGCCGCACGTTGGTGCCATGCCGCGCATTGGTGCCATCAGGCCTCCCGGCGAGGTGGATCAGCGTGCAGGGGCGTACACCTTGTCATAGAGAATCTGGAAGCGCTCGACCTGCCGGCGGTAGTACCCAGCTCGCTCGCGGCGCGGCGCCAACGTCTCCGCACGCGTGACATCGGCACGCGCCACCCCTGGAGCCAACACATCGAGGGCGTGCAGGGCGGTCCCATGCAGAGTTGACCGCTTGATCGTCACCGGGGTGACCGGGGCGCCCGTGACATCCGCGATGACCTGGAGCAGGCCGGGATGTTCGAGCGAGACGCGGCCGGTGCCGATGATCTCAGCGGGCGGGCCCGCGACGCGCAGGAGCTCAGTCAGCATCCGTTGATAGCTGAGCGCGACCCCCTCGACGGTGCCGCGATAGAGCTCGCTCGGCGTCGTCGCTGCCGACACCCCGGACAACACGGCGCGGGCATCGCCGATCCAGCCGGTCGAGCGCTCGCCGGTGAACCAGGGCAGGACCAGCGGGAGATCAGGGAGCGGTTCGGCGGCCAGGTATTCAGCCAGCACCTCCGGCTCGGGCAGCTTCAGGGTTTCTTCCAGCCACGTCATCGCGCGCCCGACATCGTTGATGGCGCCGCCCAGAATCGACCGGTCCTCGTCGATCCGATAGCACCACAGCCCGCGGGGCAGATCGTCGATCGCGCCGGTGACGATCCGGCGCAGGGCGCCCGAGGTGGCCGCCGACAGGACCAGTTGGGAGCTATCCGTCGCCCCCGCGCCGAGGGACTGGGTGTGGCCGTCGGACACCGGTGCGAACCAGACCGCGTCGGCCAGCGTCGGCCAGGTCCGGGCGATGTCCACTGCGGGCGTCAACGGCTGGCTCGGGTGGGCAATCGGGCTGAGTTTCTCGACGGGTACGCCGACCGCTGCCGCCAGCGGCTCATCCCAAGTGCAGGTGTGGCGGTTCAACATGCCCGTCCAGGCCGCGGTGGACGTGCCGGCCGCGGTCGTGCCGAGGAGGCGCAACCAGGCGTACTCCCCGATGGACACCCAGCGCCGTGCCCGGGCGAACGCGTCCGCGTGATGCTCTTTGAGCCACAGGAAACGTGCCGGCAGATAGCTGGGGTGCTGCCGTGTGCCGGTGCGCTGCTGGGTCTCGTCCTCATCGAGCGTGGAACGCAGATAACTCACCTGGGGCGCACACCGGGAATCGGCATAGGTGAACGCCGGTGTGATCGCCTGGTCGTCGGCGTCGACCCCGACCAGCGAGGACGCGAACGTGTCCAGCGCAACGCCCGCGATCGGGACCTCGAACCGGGTGGCGCAGTAGTCGATGCAGGCACGGAGCTCGTCGGCCACCTGGTCGGCATCGATGGTGGACGTGCCGTCCGCGGCGGTCGTGAAAGCGTGCGGAACCTTGAGCCGAGCCCCTTTCACCGGCAGCCCGCGGGCGTCATAGAGCCCACCGCGCGTGCCGGTCGAGCCCACGTCGAGGGCGAGAATGAGTGGGGCGACGGCCTCATCGATGGTGGTGCCGAACGTCATCGTTGGCCTCCTTTCGGATCAGGCCAACCTACTGCCAAACGGCCTCACCGCGCCGCGTTGAACTCCGCACAGATCGCCGCGGCCCGCTCGGAGGTGAACACGTCAGCCAGCGGCAGCAGGGCACCGTCGGAGTCGGTGAGCGGGACCCGCCAGTTGGGGTATTCGTTGACCGTGCCCGGCTGGTTCTGCGTACGCCGATCACCGACCGCGTCGACCAGCGCGAGGTTCAACATCCTCGAGGGCGTCCGCAGCAGATAGCGATGCAGCGCCAGCAACACCTCGTCGGGGCTGGGCTCATGGTCGCCATCGAGCAACCCCAGCGCGCGCAACTGACCCAACCAGGACGCCTTCTCGGCGCTGTCGTGGCGCAGTTCCTCCTCCAGCGACTCGGTCAGCAGCCCGAGGCGGTGCCGCAGCCGGACGTGGTCACCAGCCAGGTACCCCAACGTCGGAGGCAGGTCGTGGGTAGTGACCGAGGCCAGGCAGTATTCCCGCCACTCCCCCGGATCCAGCGGGCGCCCGCCGGGGACGTTCCAGTCTTGCTCGAACCACAGCACCGACGTGCCGAGGATCCCGCGTTCGGTCAGATAGCGGCGGACCCAGGGCTCGACGGTGCCGAGGTCCTCGCCGACGACCAGCGCGCCGGCCCGGCTCGCCTCGAGCGCGAGGATGCCGATGGTCGCCTCGTGGTCATAACGGACATAGGTGCCCTCCGTCGCGGGTTGCCCGCGGGGCACCCACCACAGCCGGAAGAGCCCGATGATGTGGTCCACCCGGATGCCGCCGGCGTGGCGCAGGATGCTCGCCAGCATCGTCCGCAAGGGCATGTACGCCGTCTCGGCGAGCCGGTCGGGCCGCAGCGGCGGCTGTCCCCAGTCCTGACCGAGCTGGGTGAACTGGTCCGGCGGTGCACCCACGCTGACGTCCTTGGCGAACACCGAACCGAGCGACCAGGCATCGGCACCGGCCGGGTTCACGCCGACCGCGAGGTCGTGGACGATGCCGATCTCCATGCCCGCCTCGGTTGCCGCGGCCTGGGCGGAGCGGAACTGCTCGTCGAGGCACCACTGCAGCCAGCAGTGGAAGTCGATCTCGGTCTGGTTCTCGGTGACGAAGCGGGCGACGGCCGCGCTGGCCGGGTCGCGATATTCGTCGGGCCAGACACGCCAATCGCGGCCGAGCGCCAGGCTCAATACGTTCCAGGTGGCGAATCGGAGCAGCCCCTCGCCTTCACTGGCGCAATAGGCACGGAAGGCGATCTCCCGCCCCGGTGTCCGGCCGTGATCGAAGATCGCCCGCAGCCCCGCCTCCTTCGCGGTCCAACTGCGGTTGCGATCGATGGTGTCGGCATCGCCGACGACCTCGAGCAGTTCGCTGTGCAGCAGCCGGACGCGGGCCAACTCGGAGACGGGCAACTCCGCGTACTCCCAAATCCGCTCGACCCGCAGATAGAGCGGGTTGAAGAACCGCCGGCTGGTCGGGAGATAGGGCGAGGGTTCCAGGGGCACCTCGGCCTCGGCCGCGTGCATGGGGTTCACCAGGACATAGCCGGCGCCATGTCGGGCGGCCGACCAGACCGCCAGGTCCGTCAGATCGGTGAGATCACCCACGCCCCAGGACTGGGCGGAGCGCACGCTGTAGAGCTGCGTCGCGAGCCCCCAGGTCCGGTGCTCACCCAGGCTGGCCGGGAAGCCGAGGAAGTCGGGGGTGACGATGAGCGTCGTCGTCGCGGTCTCGCCCTCGGACTCGGCGTGGATCGTGTGATACCCCAGCGGCACGTCCTCAGGCAGGACGAAGGTCGCCTCCCCGGTCCAGCGGCCGTCGACCTCGCGATCGGGCTCCCAATTGTCGATCTGGGTGGCCTGGGCGGTGGCTCCGGTTTCCAGCTCCGCCCACACGCGTACGCCAGCCCCGGCGCGCACGTGCACATCGAACGTGGCCGGGGCACCCTCCCTGCTGACCACACAAGGAGGCAACATCCGCCGCCAAGGGGCGAGGTGGCGCTCGGTGAGCGAGGCGGCGATCTGTTCGGGAGTGTCGGCTGCGACGTCCATGGCCGTCAGCACCGCGCGCAGGGATTCGGCGGACACCGTGGTGTCGCGACCCTTCCAATCGGTGAAGCGGGACGACACGCCATAGGCGGTGGCTAGTTCGATCAGGTCGGCATCAGGAAGGGTTCTCACGGATCACTGTCTTCTCATCGGGCGGCGACCCCCGCAGCGTACTCCCCCGCACCTGCCGGGGCGGGGCCTCCAGCCCGATTGTGGACATGAGCCCCAACACGATCGCCCCCAGCACCAGGGGCGTGCCGATGACATTCACCCCGACACCGGCCAGGGACTCCACATTGATGGCCGGATTCTCCTGCCTGGTGAGCGCGAGATGGGCCAGCACGAGGGCGCCGAGCAGCGAGTTCGCGGCGAAGAACAGCACCCGACTCGGCAGCGGTAGCCACCTGCTGTCACCACGGGTGAAGCCGGCGTCCGTGAGCACCCGCCACACCAGACCGATCAGCACGACGGCCAGACCGGAGACCCCGGCTGCGAGCGAGCCGGGCTCGGCGAGCAACTCCCGGCGACCCACCAACGCGCTCAGCACCAGTGCGAGCAGTGCGATCCAGAGCTGTCTCTCGACGCCTCGGCGGCGCAGGACGGCCAGGATGACAGCAGCCAGGCAGGCGGCGACCGCGAGCCCGATGATCGGCTGCAGGCTCCATGGCACGATGACCGCTCCGTCGGTCAGCGGACGCATCGCGCCCACCACCGTCAGCGTTATGAAACACACGAGCAGCACGGGCACGACACGCTCACCCAGTCGCCGGGCCCGGATCAGCCAGCCCACGGCCAGCACCGCAACGAGAACCCGCCACGCCCCGAAGACCCGCTCACTGGCGGTGATCGCCTGCACCACCTGGAACGGAGCAGTCAGACCAACGAACTGCAGAAGGGCACCCGCCACGATCATGATCCCCAGCGGAATGAGGACGGAGACCCACAGGACGGCAATCCACCAGGCCGACCTCTCCCAAGCCCAGGCAGTCGGCTCCCGCGGCGGCGCGCCGGGGCGTTGGCGAAGCATCAGCCAGGACCAGCCGAGGCAGATCACGACCAC
>JAUNUL010000211.1 GCA_030538175.1 Propionibacteriaceae bacterium
AAGTCGGGCATCTCGAACCAGTCGACCTCGAAGTGCGACTGCTGGATGATGCCGTACACGTCGAAGACGCCGTGCTGCTCCCAGCCCTTCGGCGTGTAGGTCGCGACCGGTGACTCGTCCGAGGCCAGATAGTCCATCAGCTGGACGAACTTCGACCCGCTCGTCCGCGGATCGACGACATCGGCGAAGGCATAGAGACGCCAGCGGCCGTCGGCCTTGTGCTGGTGGCCGAGGTGGACACGCTTGCCGTCACCCATGCAGATGACTTCCTGGGACTTGAACCGACGCCCGGGCGGATAGCCCTTGGCGAGATGCAGATAGGTGTCGTCACCGGTGAGCAGACTCGGGGTGTAGTGCGTCGCGAGCCCCGCGGTGAACTCACCGTTCTTCACGAACTGGCGCTCGACCTCGGCGAAGGCGGCCTGGACGGCCTTCTCATCGCTGGAGTCGACGCGACCGGCGCCACCGATGGCCTGGGACCAGCGGGTGTCCATGTCGATCAGGTCCTGGGCGATGACCTTGCGCTCGGCCGAATAGGTGTCGAGCAGGCTCTCCGGGCTGCGGCCCTGCAGCACCGCAGCCAGCTTCCAGCCCAGGTTGAAGGTGTCCTGCATGGACACGTTCATGCCCTGACCGGCCTTGGCGGTGTGAGTGTGGCAAGCGTCGCCGGCGATGAAGACCTGCGGCCCGCGCTGGCCGATCTCCGCCTCGTCGACGTCATCGAACTTGTCGGTGACGCGGTGGCCGACGCGATAGACCGAGAACCACGCGACCTCCTTGACGTCCATGGAGAACTGCGAAAGGACGCTGTTGGCCTTGGCGAGGACCTCGTCCTCGGTCAGCCAGGCATCGGCCGCGATCTCGCCCATATCGACGTAGAGGCGGAAGAGGTGGCCACCCTCGCGGGGGATGAGCAGGATGTTGCCGCCGTCACCGGACTGGATGGTGCACTTGAACCGGATCTCGGGAAAGTCGGTGACCGCGAGGAGGTCCATGACACCCCACGCCTTGTCGGCGCCGTAACCCTGAGCGACCCGACCGATCGATTCGCGGACGATCGAGTGGGCGCCGTCGCAGCCGACCACATACTTCGCCTTGACGACCTTCTCGCCGTCCGGGGTGCTGAGCGTGACCGCGGCGAGGCCGTCGTCGGTCTGTTTCGGCGGCACCATGCTGACGAGCTCATGCGAATAGTCGACCTTGAGGCGGCTCGGGGAGCCGTCCATGAACTCCAGCAGGAAGTCGAGCAGGCGGGCCTGGTTGACGATCACGTGCGGGAACTCCGACAGCCCGTCGCGAACGTCCTGAACGCGGCCGAAGCGCTTGATGTTGCTGGGGTCGGCGGGATCCGGGCCCCAGAAGTGGGTCTCGTTCACCCAATACGCCTCATCGGTCATCTTGTCCGCGAGACCGAACGCCTCGAAGGTCTCGACGGTGCGGCAGTTGACGCCGTCGGCGCGGCCGACCGGGAGCGGCCCATCGGCCTTCTCCACGACACGAGTGTTGATCTCGGGGAACTCCGAGAGCTGGGCGGCAAGCAGCAGGCCTGCGGGACCGGTGCCGATGATGAGGACGTCGACCTCGTCGGGCAGTGGACCCTGTTCGTCGGAGCGGCCCTCGGCAGCCTTGCGGATTCGGGGATCGCCCTTGACGTAACCGTCCTGGAAATACTGCATGCGGTTTTCCCTCTCAACATTGAGATCGTGGCGCAGCCGAAGTCGGCCTACGCCGCAGTGTGCCCCACCATCGTTGCGAGCGGAGCCCGCCAACGCAATGGGTCCCCCGCCAAAACGCGTAGGCCTGTGCTGTGGGGTGCCACAAGGCGCGCGGGATCTAGGCTGACGCCATGTCGGTGAACGTGGGCCTCTATCTGACCAACCAGTTCCAGCCTGGCGGGGATGCGGCAGCTGCACTGGCGGGTCAGCTGGCGATGGTGGCCGAGGCGCGAGCCGGCGG
The DNA here is from genome assembly GCA_030538175.1 of Propionibacteriaceae bacterium. Taxonomy (GTDB): domain Bacteria; phylum Actinomycetota; class Actinomycetes; order Propionibacteriales; family Propionibacteriaceae; genus Enemella. Next base: position 1,957 of record JAUNUL010000211.1, read on the forward strand.
CTGGGACGCGATCTTCGCGGGACATCACTATCTGGGTGAGGAATTGGCCCATTTCCAGCCGCTGCCGATGCTGGCCCGCGTCGCAGCGGAAGCGGATGGCATGGCGATCGGCACGGGCATCTGGCTGCTGGCCCTGCACAACCCCGTGGACACGGCGGAGGCGATGGCGACGCTGGATGTGATCACCGGTGGTCGCCTGATTTTCGGGGTCGGACTGGGATACCGCGATGTGGAATATGCCGCCTTCGGCATCGGCAAACGTCGGATCGGGCGGTTCGAGGAGAACCTCGCCATCATTCGCCGATTGTGGGCCGGGGAGACGGTCGCCGCCGACCTGCCGTGGTGCCGGTTGACGGGTGCCCAGCTGAGCCTGCGACCCATGCAGACACCGAGGCCGCCGATCTGGATGGCCGCCAACAGCGACAGCGCAGTGCAACGGGCGGCCCGGATTGCCGATGCGTGGATGATCAATCCTCATGCGACCTTGGAGACGATCACACGTCAGCTTGGGCTCTATCGTGCCGCTCACACCGAGGCGGGTGGTTCCGCGCCTGCCGCGTTGCCGCTGATGCGGGAGATCTTCTGCGGCCCTGATCGGGATATGGCGCTGCGTCGGGCGGCACCGTTCCTGGCCGCGAAATACCAGACGTACGCCGCCTGGGGCCAAGACAAGGTGATGCCGGAGCGGGACGCCTTCGATGCGGCGTACGCGGACCTGGCGGACCAGCGCTTCATCGTCGGCTCCCCCGCCGATTGCCTGGCTGCGCTGCGGCCGTGGTTGGATCTCGGGGTGACCGACCTGGTGCTGCGTACGCACTGGGCGGGGATGCCGACCGAGCACGCCCTGGAGTCCATCCGGCTGCTCTCCAGCGAAGTTCTGCCAGCGCTACCGTGACCTGATTCCACGGGGTAATGTCGACATATCCTGTTTCGACAATGCCGTTGGAGCAGCCGCGACACCCATCGGGAGGGGGCGCCATGCCACAGCAGGGCTGGAGCGCCAAGCGTGAACGGCAATACGAACACATCAAGGACAGTGCACTCGAACGCGGCGAGGACGAGGACACCGCCAAGGAGATCGCCGCCCGCACCGTGAACAAGGAACGTGCCCGGGCGGGTGAGTCCGAGCAGGCCAGCCGCACGTCGACCGACGACATCTCGTCTGGCCGCCGGGGCGGGCTGCGCTCCCATGCGGGTGCCAAGGGCCGGACCAAGGACCAGCTCTATCAGGAAGCCAAGCGCAAGAACATCAAAGGCAGGTCGAAGATGACCAAAGCCGAACTGCTGGCGGCACTCGATGATCGGTGACCCCGCCGGGTGGCTGCGACGCTATCGATCAACCGGTGCCGATTTGCCGTTTGGCGACCTGTTGGGGTGGCACGGGGTGTCGATGGAGGGCTATTTCTGGCGCCTGACCGATCCGTCCACCGGACGCGTGGTGATCGCCCTCGTCGGCGTCAACACCCCGCAGCAGGGGCCCGCCTGGGCGACGGTCGGCATCGCCGCCGAACCCTGGGGCGCCCTCGACACCGCCGAGCTCCCTGATGCCGTCGCGGATCCCCGGCGACTCAGCGTCCGGGTCGGCAGCCATGTCCTGGCTCGGGAAGATCAGGTCAGGGTCCAGGTCGGTTCGTCCGCCGTGGATGTCACGATCGATCAACCACGACCGTGGCCGCACCGGCTGTTCGGCGGCTCGAGCATCTTCCAGACCGTCCCCGGCTTGAATCAGTACTGGCACCCATGGCTGTTGGGCGGGCGTGCGACCGGGACCGTGCTGGTCGACGGTGAGCAGGTCCGTGTGGATGGCTGGCAGGTGTACGCCGAGAAGAACTGGGGCCGCGGCGGGTTCCCGGAGGCCTGGTGGTGGGGTCAAGCCCAGGGGTTCACTGATGCGAACGTCTGCGTGGCGTTCGCCGGTGGCCGGATCACGGCCGGTCCCACCATCGCCGGCCGACGTTGGGCCACCGAGGTGACAGCAGTCGTTGTCGCGCTGCCGGATGGGCGGGTCATCAGGCTCGGCGATCCCGTTGTTACCCCTGTGCACACCACGGCCCGCGTGGGCTCCTGGACCATGCGGGGGCGATCCCGCCGGTGGTCGATCGAGATCGATGCCGATGATGATCCTGACTCGGCGTTCGTGCTGCCGGTGCCGTTGGTGGAAGAGCGACGCAACACCCCGGGCGACCTCGAACACCTGGCGGGTCATCTCCACGTGGTGGTGCGAGAGCACGGCCGCGTGCTGTGGCGTGGTGACACGGAGCTTGCTGCCCTCGAAATCGGTGGGCGGGCCCTGGCGGAGGCCGAGCTGGCGCGGCGGGAAGGAGATCCACGACCACACAGACCGAAGGACCGGACAGACCACGAAGCCTGAGCAAGACCGATTGAAGGGACGATCCCATGACGGACCACCAGAAGGTCGACCGAGATGCCGCCGCCATGGTCAATGACCAGGGCGGCTTCCCGGAACAGGAACAGCAACCACCGGGTTTGACGGACGACATGACACCCGTCCCCGACCACGGCGAGACATCGTGGGTGGGCCACGATCGACTGCAGGGGCTGCGGGCCCTGATCACCGGCGGCGATTCCGGAATCGGCCGCGCGGTCGCGATCGCTTACGCCCGAGAGGGCTGCGATGTCGCGATCAACTATCTGCCCGACGAGCAGGCCGATGCCGAGGAAACCCAGCGGTGGGTGGAGGAAGCCGGCAGGAAGTGCGTTCTCGTGCCCGCGGACCTCACCGATGAGGACGCAGCTCGGGGCATGGTGCACGATGCCGTCGGCCAACTGGGCGGTCTGGACATCCTCGTGAACAACGCAGGCTTCCAATGGGCCCGCCGCGAGGAGGGCTTGGCCAGCGTGCGCACCGATGAGATGGACCGGGTGTTCAAGACCAACCTCTATGCGCTGCTGTGGGTCACCCAGGAAGCCATGCCCCATCTCCAACGTGGCGCCAGCATCATCAACGTCAGTTCGATCCAGGCCTATGACCCCTCGGTCTCCCTGATCGACTATGCATCCACCAAAGCTGCGATCAACAACATCACGGTCAATCTGGCAGCGGAGCTCGGGCCCAAGGGTGTGCGCGTCAACGCCGTTGCCCCCGGCCCGATCTGGACACCCCTGCAACCGGCGACCAAGGGTGCGGACAGCATGCCCGGCTTCGGCGGTGACACACCTCTGGGCCGAGCTGGTCAGCCAGCCGAACTCGCCGGAGCCTTCGTCTTCCTGGCGAGCCCACGGGAGGCGTCTTATGTCAGCAGCACGGTGGTCGGCGTGACCGGCGGCAGGCCGGTCTTCTGAGGCTCAGCTTCGACCGAATCCTTCCCGAGCGAGTGGGTCAGGTGCCACAGAAGGTCTGGAAGCCCTGTCCCCCGTTCGGGTCCGGTTCGG
>JAUNUL010000212.1:0-3263 GCA_030538175.1 Propionibacteriaceae bacterium
TGCTGACAGGTCTCGCCGGGCGCTGACCATGCCCCCCTCCCGAGTGCCGTCGATGGGCACGTGGCGCTGCACCACGATCGATGCATGCACGCGCTCGCGGAAGACCTCCGGCACGCGGTCGGGATCCTCCATGACCACGCTCCCCCGGCGGCCACCGACCTCCTCCCATCGCAGCTCACGGTTCTGGTCGTTCCAACCGCCCTGTTCGACTTCGTGCCACCCGAGCAACCGCCAAACGTCCCCCTTGCGCACCGCCATGACATCCGGGAGAAGCACACACCACCCGTCGTGCGTGCGGGCCGCGGCCAGTGGCTTCTGATGACCGCGACCGGTCCGGGCGGCGTAGGCCTCCTTCAGACCGGTCAGCGCGTCGGGATCGATGCGTACGCGACGAAACAGCATGGGGCCCATTGTGCCTGCCCTCAGCCAGCCCGGAGGAGGTCCTCAGTGGAGCACATGCCGCGCAGTCGTTCGAGTGCGCGAACCTCGACGCGGCGGACGGTCGACTTGGCCATGCCCAAGGTTTTCGCGATGCCGGCGTACGGCTGTGCGGGACCATCCAACCCGAACCGCAGGCTCACCACCCGCCGTTCGATCGCTGGGAGCCCGCGCACCCATGCCCGGACATCGGGCTCTGCCCTCGCGATCGCGTCCAGGGCCTCGTGCGCCCGCGGATCCGGTGGGTCGAAGATCATCCCGGACCCATCAACCAGCGCGACGGGCTGCTCGACCGACAACAACTCCGCCACCATCCGGGAGTCCAGCCTGGCTTCTCGTGCTACCTCCCCCAGTGTCGCCTCGCGACCCAACCGCTGGCCCAGACGCTCCGCGACAGCCAGCAAGCGCCGCCGCCGTTCTGCCCGATGCTCACTCAGCGGGACCGCGCCGAACCGGTTCGCCACGGCCCGGGCAATCCCGGAGCGGATCCAGGGCAACGCATAGGTGGCGAACCGGACGCCTTGGTCCGGGTCGAAGCGGTCGACCGCGGTGATCAGTCCCCCCACGCCCTCCTGGAAGAGATCCGGGAAGCCGAGGCCGCTGCGCCGCGCCGCGGAGTTGGCGACCATAGCGACGAGCCGCACGTTCGCCAGGACATAGCGCTCCCGGGCTGCCTCCCCGTCGCGGGCGAGGAACAACAGCTCGGCCCGGGAACCCTGCCCTCGGCCGATCTCCAACGCGGCCGCGGCCAGCGTCCCCACTTCCATGCGGCGGGCCAGATCGATCTCCTCGGCCGCCGACAACAACCCGTCATCGGGCAGAAGTACTTCCGTCATGCCCCCACAATGCGAGCTCAGCCGGTCTGTGGACCGCGAAAGAGGACGCCTGTGGAGGCAGCAATCGGACAACACCAATACGACCGGAGCTCTGGCTTTCCCATGTCCAACCGGCTAGCGCGGCGTCGTCCTAGTCGGGCGAGCCGATCGTGCGCTGCTGCAGTTCCTTGCGGGCCGCCTCGAGCTGGAGGAGTTCCACGAACATCCGGTTGTACGCCGGCTGTTCCGCCAGCGGGTTGGTCCGCTGCAGCCGGGACTTCAAGTCGTTGACGGCACGGGTGACGCTGAGCAGACGGAGCTTCGCGGCGTACGCCTCGACATAGGCCCGGTCCGGATCGTGCAGGAATTGCTCGACAGCCAAGGCCACCACCAGCTGTTGCACCGTCGGACTGTCCGATGCCTCGGCGATCTGGCGCCCCCAGTCGCCGGTGAACTCGACCGCCGCAGCCGCCTGCGCGGCCTGCCACACCGCCCGGTAGGCCGGATGGGTGAAGTCCTCAGCCTGCACGCCGTCCCAGTCCGCGCCCAACAGATCGGGCCGTTGGATGACCAGCTTGCTGTAGCCGCGCTCGACCGCGAGCGTGCGCTCCCGCGGATCGGGCCAGGGCAGGTCCCCCTGCTCCTGCTGCTTCTCCACGACGGGCTCGACGACGTGCACCGACTGCTGGCCAGCGCTGCCACGGGCCGCTCTGGTGACCTCGCGGCGTACTTCCTCGACATCCATGCCAAGCATCCCGGCGAGCTCACGCACATAGCCCCCGACCAGCGAGGTGTCCCTGATGCTGCCGACCAGGGGTGCGGCCGCCCGAAGTGCCGCCAGCCGACCGTCCGCCCGATCAAGATCGAAACGTTCGATGGCGTTGGACATGACGAAGCGATACAGCGGGACGCGGCGGGCGACCAGCTCACGGACGGCTGCCTCACCCTGCTGGAGCCGCAGATCGCAGGGATCCAGGCCGGATGGCTCCACCGCGACATAGGTCTGTGTCGTGAACTGCCGGTCGAAGGAAAAGACCTTGATCGCCGCCGCTTGGCCCGCGGCATCGCCATCGAAGGTGAACACGATCTCGCCCGAGAACGCGTCGCCGCCCAGCAGTCGCTGGATGGTCCTGGCGTGCTCCTCACCGAAAGCGGTGCCACACGACGCGACGGCCGTGTCGATCCCGGAGAGGTGGGCGGCCATCACGTCGGTGTATCCCTCGACCACCACCGCCTGGGACTTCTTCCCGATCGCGCGCCGCGCCAGATCGAGCCCATAGAGAACGTTGGATTTCTTGTAGACCGGGGTCTCGGGGGTGTTCAAGTATTTCGCCGGCATCCGGTCGTCGTCCAAGATCCGGCGGGCGCCGAAGCCGACCACGTTCCTGGCTGCATCGCGGATCGGCCACAGCAGGCGACCCTGGAAGAAGTCCCAGCCGGCCTCGCGGACCAGCCCGGCCTTGACCAGCACCGAACGGTCGAACCCGAGCGCACGCAACCGATCGCCGAGATCCTTGCCCCCACGGGGGGCCCACCCGACGCCGAAGTGTTCCGCGGCCGCCCGATCAAACCCCCGCTGGTCGAGGAACTGTCGCCCCGGCAACGCGTCCGGCCCGGTCAGCTGGTCCGCGAAATAGTCGGCGGCAGCCTGGTTGGCCTCCAAGATCTTGGTACGCAACCCCGGTTCAGCCCGCGGGCCATCGCCTTCGACATAACGCAGGACGACGCCGGTTCGGTCTGCCAACTGTTCGATGGCCTCGACGAATGTCACGTTGTCGTGCTTCATGATGAAGGCGATCACGTCGCCGCCCTCACCGCAGCCGAAGCAATAGAACAGCCCCTTCGATGGCGTGACCTGGAAGCTGGGTGTCTTCTCATCGTGGAACGGGCACAGGCCCTTGAGCGAGCCGCCGCCCGCGTTGCGCAGGGCCACGGCGGCGCCGACGATGTCCTCGATCTTGGCGCGGCTGCGCACCTCTGCCACGTCGTCATCGGAGATCCGACCCATCC
>JAUNUL010000212.1:3273-4176 GCA_030538175.1 Propionibacteriaceae bacterium
GACACCCACCGCCCCCGGCTGGCCGCTCGCGATCGCTCTGATCGCGTTGGTGGTGCTCAGCGTCGCCGTCTCGGTCGTGGCCAAGCTCGGTCTCAGCCGCCAGGTCGTCGTCGCGTGTGCGCGCGCAGTCCTGCAGTTGGCGGCCGTCTCGCTCATCATCACGGCGACGCTCAGCCACATCGGCCTGGCCGCACTCTTCGGCGTGGTCATGTTCATCGTCGCGGTGTTCACGACGGCAAAACGGTGTGGCGTCCAGGACCGCTGGTGGTGGGCGGCCGCGGCCATGGCTGCGGGGGTCCTGCCGGTGCTGCTCATCGTGTTCCTGTCCGGCACCGCGCCGCTCACCGGCGCCGCACTCGTTCCCATCGCGGGCATCATCATCGGCAACACGATGACCGGCCACACCCTCGCCTGCCGCAAGGCATTCGACGAGCTGACGTCCCGCATTGGGGAGTACGAGGCGGGTCTGGCGATCGGGCTGGAACGCCCGCTGGTGATCGAGGCGATCATCGACAGGTCCCGCGTCGAGGCAGTCATCCCCAATCTCGACTCCACCCGCACCGTCGGGCTCGTCACCCTGCCTGGAGCATTCGTTGGGGTGCTGCTCGGTGGTGGGACACCGCTCGAGGCTGGAGCAGCCCAGGTGCTGGTGCTGTTCGGGATTGTCGCGGCCCAATTCGTGACCGTCACGGTGGCCGGAAGACTCATCGCGTCCGCGCGCCTGCTACCACCGAATCTGCGCGCTCGACTGCGTCCCTGACCCGTCCCTGAGCAGCACCCGGGTTTCCGGTCCGAACCGCGACAGCAGCAACCTCAGGGTGATTGGGTCAAAGCAGGCCCACGAAGGAGAGTCACCGTGCAGCACACATCCCCCACCCGCAACCCGCACGATCCCACTCGCAA
>JAUNUL010000212.1:4186-5346 GCA_030538175.1 Propionibacteriaceae bacterium
CCCACCGACCCCGAGCCCTGGGGCCCGGCCGATTCCCTGCCTCCGCTTTCGCCACTGGCCCCGACCCAATCGGCGTCGCGTACGCCCATCCCGGGTCGTCCCAAGTCAGGACGCAAGCTCGGGACGCTGATCACGATCGGGGCCGTCGTGGTTACCGGCGCCTGGTTCAGCGCCGGGCTGCTGCGCAGTGACGTGACCGTGGAGGTGCCGACCCCGGTGACCGCCGTGCGCGTGACGACCGGTTCCACGGGGGTCACCGTGCGCTACGACGATGTTCCGTACGCCCGCATCGTGGAGCTCAACAAGGCGACCGGCAGCCGGATTGACCACCGGGTCGTCGATGGCGAGTTGATCGTGGACCAGAACGGGCGCACGGGGTTCAGGTTCGGCCCATCCTGGGGCCAACGGTTGGAGATCGTGCTGCCCACCAAGACCGCTGACGGCACCCCCGATATCCATGTCCGCACCAGCTCGGGCGGGGTGACGCTCGATGGCCGCTTCGGTGCCACGGATATCACGACCACCACGGGCGCGATCCGGGCCACTGGGTCCTTCGAGGGGATGCAGGCCAAGGTGACCACCGGCAGTGTGCGGGTGGAGGGCACCACCCCCAGCGTCGCGGCCCAGACGACCACGGGGTCAGTGGATATGCAGGTGACCGATGCCCAGAACGTCACGGCGCGGACCAGCACCGGCTCCGTCGATGTGGCGGTTACGGGGCCGCAGCCCAACACGGTGACCGCCCGCACGAACACCGGCGGCATCGATCTGAAGCTGCCCGACGGGGCATACCAGGTTCAGGCCAAGAGCAATACTGGCAGCGTGAAGGTGGGCGTACCCGAAGACCCGGCCTCGCCCCACCGCGTCGAAGCGCAGGCGAGCACAGGGTCCGTGCGGATCTCCTGAACCTCGGCGAGGCCTGATCAGAGCGTGCGCTCGATGCCCTTCGGCAGGCGCTCGATCGGCCAGTCAAGCACGCGGATGGCGGTGTCGAAGGCGTACCGATCCGTCATCCCACCGATCCAGCTGACCGCCGCCCGCAGCGCCTCCGGGCTGCCCGGATCTGCCTCCACTCCCCGGCGAATGTCCCGGGGGCGCTCAGCGAAATGCTCCACGAGTGCGCGTAGGACTTCGACGACCGCGAGAGCCTGGGCGACGGA
>JAUNUL010000213.1 GCA_030538175.1 Propionibacteriaceae bacterium
CGCCGCAAACAACACAGGAACTCAGCGGAAGCTGATCAGGACTGCATCATTTGTCGCACCGCTTGCGTGCCAGGTGGGGAGTGCGCGCTGGTTGGCAGTCCAGGACTGGCCGGCGTACTCCACTTCGGTGATCCCGAGCCGTCCCGCATTCGCGACGGCGTACGCGGCGATGGCCCATGACCTCGACGGGTCCGATCCGGGGATTGCGAGGCGGCCGGTTGCGGTATCGGTGTGGATGTCGACTGTGCCGAACGTACGCTGCACGTCGCGTTCGAAGCCCGTCCGATCACCGGGCTCGGATCGCTCGTCGAAGCAGGTGAGGCCGGCTGGGACGGCCCCGGTGAAGACCTCCGCCAAGGCGCGAGAATTGTCCTCGTGCTTGCGGTACGCCTCGGGGTGGCCGCTGCGCTGCACCGCTTGGGCGGTGTCGTTCACGTCGCCGGTTGACCAGCCTGGAACCTTGACCAGGGCGGCATAGAACTGGTCGCTGGAATACCACGGATCCATGATCTCGGCGGGGGTGCCCCAATCCTGTGATGGGCGCTGCTGGAACAGCCCCAACGAGTCCCGGTCGCCGTGATCGAGGTTGCGGATGCCAGTCTCCTGATAGACCGTGGCCATCGCGATCGTGACGCCGTGAACGCCGACCCCGTGCCGTACGCCGACGCCGCTGACGATCGCCGTCCAGTGCGCCTGGTCCACGGTCAGCACGACCGAACGGTCCGGGGTCGTCGCCACGCACCGCTGCTCGACGGGCAGCGGGGGGATCTGACCCTGTTCACGCAACCAGGCGATAGCCACGATGGCGCCGGTCAGGATGAGAACCAAACCGGCCCCGAGCACGCCGAGAAATCTCTTGCCGGCGGTGCTCACGGCCGCTCCTGGTGTTGGCGCGTGCTCAGTGCGAGTGGAGGGCTGCGTTGAGCTCGACGGTGCGGCCCTCGCGGCCGCGCACCTCGACCTCACCGGTCAGGGAATTGCGCAGGAACAGCAGCCCGGACTGGCCGGACAGGTCCGCGGCCCGGACGACCTCGCCGTTCACCTTGACCTTGGTGCCAGCGGTCACATAAAGACCTGCCTCGACCACGCAGTCATCGCCCAGGGCGATGCCGACGCCGGCGTTCGCGCCGATGAGGCACCGTTCACCGATCGATACGCGCTCGGTGCCGCCACCGGACAGCGTGCCCATGGTGGAGGCACCGCCACCGATATCGGAGCCGTCGCCGACCACGACACCCTGGGAGATCCGGCCCTCGACCATGGAGGTCCCGGTCGTGCCGGCGTTGAAGTTCACGAAACCTTCGTGCATGACCGTCGTGCCGGAGGCCAGGTGGGCGCCGAGGCGGATGCGGTCGGCGTCGCCGATGCGGACGCCTGACGGGATCACGTAGTCGACCATGCGGGGGAACTTGTCGATGTGGGTCACGGTGACGTGGCCGTGGCGGGCGCGCAGGCGCAGGCGCGTCGCCTCGAAGCCCTCGACCGCACACGGTCCGGCGGAGGTCCACACCACGTTGGTGAGCACCCCGAACAGCCCGTCGAGGTTGATCGTGTTCGGCTGCACCAGTCGATGGCTGAGGAGGTGCAGGCGGAGATAGGCGTCCGGCACGTTGGCGGGGGCCGCGGCCAGGTCGATCTCGACCAGGGCGACGGTGGTGGTCACGCCGCGGGCATCGTCCCGACTGGCTGCTCCCGCCAGGTCGCTCGGCTCGGCGGCGTCGCCCGGCTCGCCCAGCGCAGGTGCGGGGAACCAGGTGTCCAGGATCTGTCCGTTGTCATGGGTGGAGACCAGGCCCCAGCCCCAGGCCGGGCGTGTGCCGGCGTCAGCGTGCTGCGAAGTCATGTCGCCCACCCTACTGATCTCGTTCGAGGCCAGTCACTTTTCGCTTCGGCTGGTCACGGGATCAGCAGGCTGCCGCGGTTGCGCCGGGTTTGCGCCAGGGTTTCCGAGGGTGGCTGGGAGTAGCGGTCGGCGTACATCGCGGCGAACCGACCGGGATGCTGTACGCCGGCCCGTGCGGCCGCCTGCTGGACCGTGCCGTTGATCGCAAACTCGGGATTGGTCAGCATCCGGTGCACGGCATCGAGGCGTCGCAGGCGGATGAACTGGGCAGGGGAGATGTCCAAGCGGTCCCGGAAGGCGGTGTGGAGTTGCCGTTCGCTGATCCCGCAGGCCTCGGCCACCCGGGTGATCGTGAGCGGTTCTGCGAGGTGGGCATCGATGAACTCGGTGGCAGCCGCCAGATAGGCCGGACCGGGCGTCCGGGTCGCGGTCAACGCATCGGTCAGGAACGGGGAGACACCGATGGCGATGGCGGAGAGCAGGTGATGCTCGAGCAAACCCAATAAAGGAAGCGGATCCGGCCCGGATCCCCGCTGGCTGTCGGCCGCCAGCTCGATGCCGCGGCAGGCCTCCCAATAGGCGGAGCGAACCATGCTCGGCGCCGCGAGCAGCAGGGGGCCGTTGCGGGCCGTGAGCGCCAACGGACCGGTCAACCTCCGCCCGGTCGCGGTCTCGATCGACTGTTCCAACGCATCCGCATCAAGGGCGGCCACGAGTGCGCCCTTGCCTGGGGCAGGCAAGAGGTGGGTGTCGTGGTGGGTGCTCATGACGAACGGTTGGTCGCTCACCCATCGTCGGCCACCGGAGCTGACCTCCATCGGGGCCCGGGGAATCACCGCGAGGACACGTCGTCCCGTCGCCTGGGAGTTCACCGTCAACGGAGCCGAATAGCGGATGGAGACCAAGCCGATTCGGCCCAGCAGCAGGCCGGAGACCTCACCACGCAGGCCGGCACTGGGATCGGCGAGCATCTTGTGCCGATTGGCGGTCACAGCACTGATGGCCTGGTGCAGGGCGCGGGGATCGTCCCCGGAGAACAGAGGCCGCGAGGTCAGCGCGAGATAGTCAGCGGTGTCGTCATCGTGCGCCACACTGCCCACCCCCGAAACATTCCTTTTGGGGACCGATGCTAGGTCCCCGCACCAGCTGCGACAACCGATTCCTGCGGGCCTGGCCAAGGATTCCTGCGGTTCAGACCCACGCGATCCCCGCTCATAGCCATGGATTCCTCCGGTCCAGGCCGCGCACCGGCTCCCCTTCGCTGATTCGGCTGAATTATCCGGTTCCTGCGGATGATGGGCCGATTCCTGCGGAGATGGTTTGGTGTCTGGAGCTTTTGTCGGAGGGGCTGTCTAGCATCATCTGAACATGGTCGCGGGGCGCCCAGCTCCGGCCGACGACGACGTCGAAGGGCTCAGTGCATGACCGACAAGATCAATCCGAAGGATCGCCTGCGCTATACGCGTGCGGAGGAGCGGGAAGCGGTCTGGTTCCTGGGGGGCCGGGTGGAGTTCATGCTCACTGACGAGATGACCGATGGCCGCATCATGCTCTATCACCACGTTGCGATCCCCGGTGCCCAACCGCCGCTGCACGAGCACGAGGGCGAAGACGAGATCATGATCATCACCAAGGGACGGATGACCTTCTGGGCGGCCGATCAGGTGGTCACCCTGGGGCCTGGGGACTGCATCGTGCTGCCCAAGGATTTGCCGCACACCTTCCGCTCCGAGGAGGGCATGGAGACCGAATACTTCGTGCTGACCAGCCCGGCGGCGTTCGAGGGGTTCGTCCGTGAGGCCAGCGAGCCGGCGACCCATCCTGGTGCCGATCTGGAGTTCACGATGACTCCGGAACGCGAGCAGCGGCTGCATGCCGCGGCCAAGAAGCATGGGGTCACCCTGATGGCCCCACCCGGCACCTTGCCCACCGATATTCCCGGCGGCACGGAGCCCGTGCGGTGACGGGCGCTGCACCTGCACCGGCCAGCCCGGCCGAGGTGGTGCGTGCCTTCTGGGAGGCGCAGATCGCCGGCGATCGGGCCGCTGCGGAAGCCCTGCTCTCACCGCATCTGGAGTGGCGCGTTATGGGGCGTACGCATGCGTGCGCGCGCACCTTCCACGGCCCGGAGGGCTTTTTCGGCGAACTCATCGCCATGCTTGGCGCCGCATTCGTCCCGGGCACCCGGTCGATGGAAGTCACGAACGTCTTCGCCGATGGCGATCAGGTGTTGTCCGAATTCAGCCAGAGCGCCACGTCTGTCACCGGACACGAATTCGTGCTCGACATCGCCTGCATCATGCGCGTCGAGAACGGGTTGATCACCACCTGCCGCGAATACATGGACCTCGCTGAGGTCACCGCGGCCATCCCCAACTGAGCCCTGCTTCCTGCATTTTTTCGAAAGGACCACCATGACCGTCAGCGTTGACCTGGCCAATGTGCCGAGCACCACCTGGATCGACCCCGCCAACGAGATCACCGCCGGAATCATCGACAAGATCCACGAGATCGGTCCGATGCTCCGCAAGGAGTCGGTGATCGCCGATGAGAACCGCCGGATGGCTGACCATGCCATCGAGGCCATCAAGGAGACCGGGGCCTGGCAGATCTCGACCATGGAGCGGTTCGGCGGCTTCGAGGGCGGCGCGCGCATGCTGTTCGAGGTGGCCCGGACGCTCGGCTATTACTGCCCATCCGCCGGGTGGGTGACGGTCATCACCAACGGTTCGGTGATGCTCGCCAATCGTTTCTCCGATGCGGTGCTCGATCGGGTCTGGGGCAGTGCGGCACCCTCCATGGGCATGGCCTCGGTCTTCGCGAGCCCGTCCGGGAAGGCCGTCCGGGATGGCGATGGTTGGCGCATCTCCGGCAAGTGGCCGTTCGGCTCCAACGTCATGCATTCGGAGTGGACCGTCAACATCATCAACACCGAAGACGCCAACGGCAATCCCCAGGGGGTTGGCTTTGCGCTGCTCTCGAGGGACCAGTATTCGATCGAGGACACGTGGTATGTCCTGGGCATGCGCGGCACCGGCTCCAACACCATCGTCGTCGACGACGTCTGGATTCCCGAGGATCAGCTGATCCCGTTCGAGCGCATGCTCGGCCCGGAGCTCGAGGCCGATCCGAACCAGGGCTTCGCCCGGCACCAGACCCCGCATCTGTCGATGGCGACCACGATCGCCGCGCCGTCGGTCGGCGCCACACAGGCCGCGCTGGACTTCGTGCGGTCCAAGGCGCCGAGCCGTGGGGTGACGTTCACGACCTATGCCACCCAGTCTGAGTCGGGCGCGTTCCGGCATGGGCTGGGAGCCGCGAGCGCCAAGATCGACAGCGCCGTGCTGCTGCTGGAGCGGTCTGCGGACGCCATTGATCAGTACGCGCGGGGTGCCGAGCCCATGCCGCGTGAGCTGCGGGCGCGCTATCGAGGCGGGCTGGGCCATGCGGTGCATTCGATCACCGATGCCATGAACGACCTGATGTGGCTGCACGGCACC
>JAUNUL010000214.1 GCA_030538175.1 Propionibacteriaceae bacterium
CGAATACAGCGCGAAGTCAGGGCGGATCAACGGGCCGAGGCCGATCAGGAACGCTGGCCACAGCGGCCACCAGGCGGGGCTCCTGCGCCCTTGTTCGTACGCCACCGCCCGGGCGGCCAGCATCCAGAAACAGCCGCCCAGCCAGGCGAACGAGAGCCCGGTCTCCAACCCCGAGGTGGCAAAATCCCACATCGGGGGGAGGGCGGCGACGGCGAGCATGCCGACGGGGACATACATGACGGGGCGGCGGCCCCGGGACAGCCGACCGGCGCCCAGGCTGGCAAACGTCATCCCGGCGATCGTCAGGATCCACCCGACGGCGGCCCCCGTGACCTGCGGCTCCACCGACGGCAACAGATAGGCCCCGGCGAGCAGGATTCCGAACCAGAGCGTCGATGTCGTGACCTCGACCCGTTCGCCCATGTTGTAGACGGGGCCGTTGCCGGCGAGCACCTGCTCGACGACGCGGATGTTGATCCAGCCGTCGTCGGAGATCCAGCGCTGATGCCAGCCGAGCAGGGCGACCATGAGGATTGGCGCAGCACAGGCGGCGTTGGTCGGCGTGAACACCATGCCCAGGGCCGTGCGCGCGCGGGCCACGTGGGGTGTCCAGCCAGACGACATGGCGGTTATCGTAGGTGAGAGATCCTCACATCGGTCCTGAGAGCAATACGGGCGAACGGCACTGAAGCCCGAAGCGCTAATGTGCTAGCACGGCTGCAGGGTGAGGGGGAGCAGTGCAGGAAGTCACGATCGCCGACTTGGCGGCGGCCCGTCTGACCGGTGCTGTGGTCGTCGATGTTCGCGAAACCGACGAATATGTCGAGGCGCATGTGCCGGGCGCGATCCACATTCCGCTGGGTCTGTTGCCGCATCGCCTCGACGAGGTTCCCGATGGTGAACCCGTCTATGTGATCTGTCACAGCGGTGTCCGCAGCCAATACGGAGCCCAGGTGCTGGCTGCTGCCGGCCGGACGGCCCTCTCCGTTGCGGGTGGGACATCGGCTTGGATCCATGCGCGCCACCCCGTGCAGACCGGTGTTGAAAGAGGTTGATGTGAACAACTCCAGGGTCCAAAAAGCTTGGGACGATGGGCGACCCGCGCGGGGCGCCTTCCTCTTCACCCGTCTCGATCCCGTGGTCATCGAGTCGATTGCTCCACTGTTCGACTATCTCGTGGTCGATATGCAGCACGGGCTGTGGGATCACCACATGATGATCAACGCGATCCGCTCGATGCAGCCGGGTGGTGCGATGGCGATCGTCCGCGTCCCGTCACTCGACAAGGGTCTGATCGGCCGGGCACTGGATGCCGGCGCCATGGGCATCATTGTGCCGGGCGTCGAGAGCGCCGAACAGGTGCGGGCCGCGGTGACCGCCTGCCGCTATGTCCCGGGCGGTGAGCGCTCCTATGGCCCGATCGGGGCGATGGTCCGCTATGGCCTGGACTATGTCGACACCGCCAACGACCGGGTGCTCGTGATTCCCATGATCGAGACGAAGATCGGCCTCGACCGTGCCGACGAGATCTGTGCGGTCCCCGGTGTAGATGCGATCTATGTCGGGCCGTTCGACCTGTCGATCAGCTTGGGTGGGCAGCCGACCAAGGCGGCTGTCGACGCGCTCGGGCCGACGTTGGAGCGGGTCGCGAAAGTCGCCCGCAAGCATGGCGTGGTGGCTGGCATCCATGGCACGGTGAACCCCTGCGAGACCTACCACGCCATGGGCTTCGAGCTCATCACCGTGGTGACCGACTTCGACATCCTCACCTATGGCTTCCGCCGCGCGGCGGGGGTCGCGGAGGGGGAGACGGGATACTGAGATGACCGAGCGTCGTCAGCCCCGCGTGTTGTGCGTGGGACTTGTCACGCTCGACGTCGTCCAGACCGTTGACCGGTTGCCGACCAGCAACGTCAAACAGCAGGCCCTCGGGCTGTCCGTGGACTTCGGCGGTCCCGCCGCGAATGCCGCAGGTGTGGTGGCCGGTCTGGGCGGAGACGTTCGACTGCTCACCGCGCTCGGGGCCAGCCCCGCCGCTGGGGCCGTTCGGGGCTATCTGAAGCAGGCAGGCGTCGAGACCCTCGATCTCGCTCGACCCGGCGTCCAGCAGGCCTTCGCAGTATCGACCGTCCTGGTCGAACAGGCGACCGGCGATCGGGCGGTCGTCTCCACGAACGCGGGGGACGAACGCGTCACCACGGTGGGCGAAGAGTCCGCCCCGGAAGGCGCCGAGGCCGAAACCGACGAGGACTTGATCGACCAGGTCACCTGGGCGGATGTCGTGCTGGTCGACGGGCACCACATGTCCCTCGGTCTGGCCGTGGTGCGGGCCGCGCGGGCGGTGGGGACGCCGGTCGTCTTCGACGGCGGATCCTGGAAGCCCCGCACACAGGAGTTGCTGCGGTTGGTCGATGTCGCGGTCGTGTCCGACGATTTCGCTGCCCCCAGCGGGACAGTTACCGACCTGATGCGGTCGGCCGGTGTGCCCGCCTTCGGCCAGTCGCGCGGCCACCTGCCCTGGACCCTGGAGGTGGGCACCGAGCAGCACGTGATCAACGTCCAGGCAGTGCCGCCGGCAGAGATGGTCGACACGCTCGGGGCCGGTGACGTGCTGCACGGGGCGTTGGCGTACTCCTTGGCGAGCGCTCGGCTGCAGGTTGGTGCAGAAACGCGCGGGCTTGAGGGCGTGGACATTGTGGCCGCTGCCCGGTTCGCCAGCGAGAAGGCCTCGCTGTCCTGCCGCTCGGCCGGCGCTCGCGGTTGGTTGGATCAATCCAGGGGTCGGAGATACCGCGGATCGAGGCCCCCGCGGCCGGTTGGGTGAAACAGGGATCCGATATCCCGCCGCTCCCGACCTATGGTTGCCTGTTACGACCGGGCAGCATCATCGACCCCGGCCCGGTCCAGCCGGACACCAGACAAGGAGCGAGCACTGACCGAGACGACCGCACAGGGACGCGTTCCGGAGCCCGCGACGGCTCCGGCAGTCAAGCGACCCCCGCACCGCAAGGACATTCACGGTCTGCGCGGGCTCGGGATCGTGATGGTTGTCGCGTACCACCTGTGGACCAACGGCCGTGTCTCCGGCGGTGTGGACGTCTTCCTGATCATCTCGGCGTACCTGATGACCGCCTCCATGGTCCGCAAAGGCCGCGCGTTCCGGGTGGTGACGTTCCTGATCCAGCGGTTCCGGCGGTTGGTGCCGCAGGCAGCCATCGTCATCGCCGCCACGCTTGCGGTCGGCTGGTTCTTCCTGCCGCCCACGCGGCAGCCGACCCTGATGCATCACGCCCAGAGCTCGCTGTTCTATGTCGAGAACTGGACGCTGATCGAGCAGGCGGTCAACTACACGGCGGTCGACCCCGGTGGGGTGAGCCCGTTCCAGCACTTCTGGTCGCTGTCGATCCAGGGCCAGGTCTTCGTCGTCTGGCCGCTGTTGTTCGTGGCGTGCCTGTTCGTGGCCTCGTTGATCCGGGCTCGGCTCCGACTGACCCTGGCCGTCGTGTTCGGTGCGATCACGATCGCCTCGTTCGTGTACGCCCAGTTCGCGATCGCCGCCGACCGCTCGTCGGCGTACTTCAACACGTTCGCGCGGGTCTGGGAATTCTCACTGGCCGCGCTGCTGGCCTTGATCCCGCGGATGACGATGCCGCGCAAGGTCGCCATTCCGATGGGCTGGGCCGGGCTCGCGGCAGTCGTGGCGACCGGGTTCCTGGTCGGGCGGGAGCCCTTCCCTGGGCCGGTCGCGCTCCTGCCGGCGCTTGGGGCCGCCGCCGTGATGATCGCGGACCTGGACTCGAACGACAAGCGGGATGCGGCGTACTGGCTGTCGCAGCGGCCGGTCACGTTCATCGCCAACCGGGCCTACGGCCTGTATCTGTGGCACTGGCCGGTGTATGCGTACTTCATGGCGCTCACCGCCACCGAAACCACGCGCCTCGGCATCCCGGGCAGTGTCTTTGTGCTGGTGGTTTCGCTGCTGCTCGCCGACCTGTCGACCCGGCTGGTCGAGCGCCGCTTCCACCGCCTCGACGTCCTGACCTCGAAGCGGGGTGCCCTGTCAGCGATCGCTGTCTTCGTCATCATCGTCGTCGGCCTGGTCGAAGGCATGACGCGGATCCTTGACGACGATGTAGCCCGGACCGCCGCCGGGGAGAACCCGGGCGCCCAGGCGGTCACGCCGGGTGCACCGGCCACCCCCACGACGACGGCCACGGCACCCGTCCGCGGTGCCGCGCCCGGTGACTCGGTGGTCGCCAACGACTGGCCGCACACCACCGCACGCTGCACGCTCGAGGAGATGCCACCGGTGTTCCCCGGCGGGAACTGCTATGAGATCCGCCCCGACCGCGAACCGACCCGCACGGTCGTCCTCATCGGCGACTCCCACTCCTGGCAGTGGTCGACGATCCTCGTGCCCATGGCGATCGAGCGTGGCTGGCACCTGATCATGCCGAACCAGCCCCGCTGCCGGATCACCCTGCCGAACCCGTGGAGCAACGAGGACTGCCTCGAATACAGCCGGCAGATGGTCGACTGGATCGTGACCCACCGACCCGATCAGGTCATCACGGTAGGCAGCCGCGCCCAGGCGGCTGGGCCGGAGCTCGAGGTCGAGACGTACGCCGACGCCATCCGCCCCGTCGCCGACGCCGGCATCCAAGTCGTCAACATCCGCGACAACCCACGGTGGACGTTCAACATGCCCGACTGTGTCCAGCGCTGGGGGGTGGCCAGCCCGCGATGCACGGCCACGCGACACGAAAAGCTGGCCGACGAGTGGCCGCGCGAGACACTCGCCGACCTGCCGAACATGGCCTATCTCGACTTCACCGAACTGCTCTGTCCGGGTGGCCCCGACGCGCTCTGCCCGGGGGTGCTGGGGAACGTGTATGTCTATATGGACGACAACCACATCTCCCGCACGTACGCCCTGACCATGCGCGAGGAGTTCGAACTCCAGTGGGACGCGGCGGTCCGCTAGAACCCATCTTGTTCGCTGGGGCTCAGCCGCCCATCAGCTAGCCGCCGGCCTTGCGGCGACTGTTCTGTTAGCCGCCGGCCTTGCGACGGAATTCACGCCGGCCGCCGGCCTGGCCATGCGCCTTGCCGCCACCGTCGCGATGGTGGTCGCTGCGACCGTGCGGCTGCTGGCCGCCACCACGCTTGCGCTCCAGGGCTTGGCGCATCGCTTCCTTGGGATCCAGGGCCTCCTGGGTGTCCTGGGGTTCAGCGGCGTCCGGTGCGTCTGAAGTACTCATGAGCCCACCCTGACACATCGGCGCGACCGGCAAAAGGGATTATGC
>JAUNUL010000215.1 GCA_030538175.1 Propionibacteriaceae bacterium
ACCTTGTTGGCGGCCCTGCTCGATGCCATCGCAGCCGGGACCTGCCCTGTCGAGGTCGTGTGTGTCGGTGCTGACCGCAGCGGCATCCAGGGCCTGGCCCGGGCGGAGAGCGTCGGGATTCCGACGTTCAGCCATCCCTATGTCAAGGGCACTGATCGCTCGGCCTGGGACATGGAGTTGACCCGACTGGTCGCAGCCCACCACCCCGATCTGGTGGTGTCGGCGGGCTACATGAAGCTGGTGGGGGAGACGTTCCTGACCGAGTTCGGTGGGCGGATGATCAACACCCACCCCGCGCTGTTGCCGGCGTTCCCCGGCATGCATGGCCCGCGGGATGCCCTGGCCGCCGGGGTGAAGGTCACCGGAGCCACTGTTTTCCAGGTCGACGCCGGTGTCGACACTGGCAAGATCCTGGCCCAGGAAGCGGTGCCCGTGCTCGACGGCGACACCGTCGAATCACTGCATGAACGCATCAAAGTGGTCGAGCGACGCCTTTTGATCGAGACCGTCACCGATTTCGCGTCCAAGCTGCGCGAGCAAACCAAGGAGAACTGAACCCGCATGTCCGATCGCCTGCCCATCAAGCGCGCCCTGGTGTCCACCTATGACAAGACGGGACTGGAGGACCTCGGCCGAGCGCTCGCGGACGCCGGCGTGGAAGTCGTGTCGACCGGTTCCACGGCGAAGCGGCTGGCGGATGCAGGGGTTCCGGTGACCCCCGTTGATCAGGTGACCGGATTCCCCGAGTGCCTGGATGGGCGGGTCAAGACGCTGCACCCCATGGTGCATGCCGGGATCCTGGCGGACCGCCGGCTGGAATCGCACCGTGATCAGCTCAGCGAACTCGGGGTCCAGCCCTTCGATCTCGTCGTGGTCAACCTCTATCCGTTCAGCGAGACCGTCGCCTCCGGCGCAACTCCGGATGAGTGCGTCGAGCAGATCGACATCGGTGGCCCGACCATGGTGCGCGCGGCCGCCAAGAATCACCCGAGTGTCGCGATCGTGACCTCCCCGGGGCAGTACGCCCAGTTGACCCGAGCCCTGACCGATGGCGGTTTCACCCTGGCCGAACGCCAGGAGCTGGCGGCACAGGCATTCCAGCACACGGCGGAATACGACATTGCGGTGGCGTCCTGGATGGGGTCGGTGCTGACGGATTCCTCCGGTGGGGATGGCTTCCCCGCCTGGTTGGGTGGTGCATGGCGCAAGCAGGGCACTCTCCGTTATGGCGAGAACTCCCACCAACCGGCCGCGATCTATTCCTATCCGGCCGGGCCGGGCGGCATCACGCAAGCCGAGCAGTTGCACGGCAAGGAGATGAGCTTCAACAACTACGCCGACGGTGAGGCGGCCTATCGCGCCGCCTATGACTTCGACGAGCCGTGTGTCGCGATTATCAAGCACGCCAACCCTTGTGGCATCGCGGTCGGTGCGGATATCGCCGACGCCCACGCCAAGGCACACGCCTGTGACCCCCTGTCGGCGTTCGGTGGGGTGATCGCCACGAACCGTCCGGTGAGTGTCGAGATGGCCGAGACCGTCAAGGACATCTTCACCGAGGTAGTCATCGCCCCCGGCTATGACGAGGGTGCCCTGGAGATCCTGTCGGCC
Organism: Propionibacteriaceae bacterium; assembly: GCA_030538175.1. GTDB lineage: Bacteria > Actinomycetota > Actinomycetes > Propionibacteriales > Propionibacteriaceae > Enemella. The sequence continues at coordinate 1,612 of JAUNUL010000215.1, forward strand.
AAGAAGAACATCCGCCTGCTCACTGCCGAGGCTTATCAGCATCGCGCCCGCAACCTGCACCCCATTTCTGGTGGTGCGCTGCTGCAGGCCCCCGACCGGCTGGATGCCGAGGGCGATAGCCCTACGACATGGACGCTGGCGGCGGGGGAGCCCGCTGATCCGGCGACGCTCGCCGATCTCGAGTTTGCGTGGCGTGCCTGTCGGGCGGTGAAGTCCAACGCGATCTTGCTGGCCCACGACGGTGCATCCGTGGGTGTCGGCATGGGCCAGGTCAACCGGGTCGACTCCTGCAAGCTCGCAGTCGATCGGGCGGGGGAGCGTGCGGCTGGGGCCGTCGCTGCCTCCGATGCGTTCTTCCCGTTCTCCGACGGGCCGCGGATCCTCATCGAGGCCGGCGTACGCGCGATTGTCCAGCCCGGAGGATCCGTGCGCGACGACGACACGATCGCGGCCTGCCAGGAGGCCGGAGTGACGCTGTACCTCACCGGCACGCGACACTTCTTCCACTGACCATCCCGGAGCCGCTGTCGGTCCCGGCGGGCGGCCCGTACGCAACACGAAAGGTTGTCATGACCGCGCAGAAACTGGACGGCAAAGCCACCGCGGCTGCCATCAAGTCGGAATTGGCCGTTCGCGTCGCGGCCCTTCGCGAGCGTGGGATTGTCCCCGGGCTCGCGACCGTGTTGGTGGGAGAGGATCCGGGCAGCCAGATCTATGTGCGCGGCAAGCACGCCGACTGCGCGGAGGTCGGCATCGCGTCGATCCGGGTGGATTTGCCAAGCGATATCACTGCGGATCGCTTGCGGGAGGAGTTGCAGGCACTGAACGAGGACCCTGCCTGCACCGGCTATATCGTCCAGCTGCCGTTGCCGAAGCACCTCGACGAGAATGCTGCGCTTGCGCTGATCGATCCGGACAAGGACGCCGATGGGCTGGCTCCGATGAGCCTGGGCAAGTTGGTGTTGGGTGAGTCCGGCCCCCTGCCGTGTACGCCGCGCGGCATCGTCGAACTGCTGCGCCGCCACGACGTGGAGTTGAACGGTGCTGAGGTGTGCATTGTGGGCCGTGGCACGACCGTCGGACGCCCGCTGGGGTTGCTGTTGACGCGACGCTCGGAGAATTCGACTGTCACGTTGTGTCACACGGGCACGCGGGACCTGGCGGCCCACACCCGGGCAGCGGACATCGTGGTCGGGGCGGCGGGAGTGCAGGGCCTGATCGATGCGTCGATGATCAAGCCGGGGGCTGCGCTCGTCGATGTGGGCATCACGCGCAATGCCGAGGGCAAGCAGGTGGGTGACTTCGCCGCCGATGTGTGGGAGACCGCGGGTTGGGTCACGCCCAACCCTGGCGGAGTCGGTCCCATGACCCGGGCCATGCTCCTGGAGAACGTGGTGGAGCGTGCGGAGGCTTTGGCAGAAGCGAAGGGCTGACGCCCGTGCAATCGGAGAGCACCAGCAGTTTCAAGGCCCTGGCACGGGCGAAAGCGTCGTCACTGACACAGTGGCCGCTTCTGGTGGTGGTCAGCATCGTGGTGCTCGGTCTGGTCCTGATCGTGATCGGCTATTGGCGCAGGGGGAGCGTGCTGATCGGCGCTGCCCTGTGCGTCGGTGCCGGATTGCGCTCGTTCTTGCCCAAGGACGTGGCCGGGCTATTGCAGGTCCGTGGACGCCTGTTCGATGTTGCTTTCCTGCTGGGTTCGGGGGCCGCCATCATTGTGCTCGCGATGAACGTCCCGTCACCCTGAATGTGCGAGGCCCTGAACGCCTCGACATCCTGCCGGGACGGTCAGCACGGCAGCGGGTTCATCACGCAGTGGCGGGTCAGAAGGCCATGAGGCCGAGGAGCCACATCAACATGAACAGCGAGCCGACCGCGCTGGTGACGATGCCCGCGATGGCGATACCGCGTCCGCCGAGGCGGCCGGCCTGGGCGTCGATCTGTTTGAGCGCGGCGATGCCCATCCCGAGGCCCACGGGGCCCGTGATCCCGCCGCAGAACATGGAGAGGATGCCGAGGATGAGTGACGGCGTCGCCATCGGCGCGTTCGGCACCGATGCACCCATGCGGGGGACCGAATAGGGGCCCTGATAGGGCTGCACCTGCTGGTGCTGATAGTTCGTGCTCGCCTGATAGCCCTGGAATGCCGCATAGGCCTCGTCAACGGGCGCTTGCTCGCTAGCGGCCGGATAGGTCGGGAAAGACGAAGGAGAGCCGGAGAACGGGGCTGCGCTGGGCTGGGATTGCGGCGTCCACGGGGGAGGCGCCGTGGCAGAGAATCCAGCAGCCTCCTGGTTGGGGTCGCTCGGTGACCACGTCGCGGACTCGTCGGCCGACGCGTGGGTAGGCGGCTCCTGGTGCGCGGGAGTTCTGCCGTCGGCCCAGGTCTCGAACCTGTTCGAGTCTGGCTCGTGCTGTCCCGTCATGGATCCCTTCCTTGTCCTGCAGCGTGCCTGGTGCGCTTCTCGCGCGTACGCCTCGATGATTCGACGTGCGCGAGCCCGCTCTGGCTCCGAGACTAGCGCGGAAAACCACAGGGCCGGCCCTCTGCATGAGGACCGGCCCTTGGCCGCGAGCACCGATCAGCCGGTGCCGCAAGGTGAATCAGCCACCGAGTTCGGCGTCCCAGTCGCGGTTCTGCAGGATATCCCGCAGTTCCAGCAGGAACTTCGAGGCGGTTGCCCCGTCGAACGCCCGGTGGTCATAGACCAGGCCGACGATGCCGACCGAGTGGATGGCGATCGTGTTTCCGATGGCAACGGGCTTGCGGGCCACGCCATCGGTGCACAGGATGCCGACGTTCGGCTGGTTGATGATCGGCGCGGACGCATAGCTCTGGAACGGCCCCACGTTGGTGATCGTGAAGGTCGACCCCTTGTAGTCGTCCATGCCCAGCTTGCCGTCGCGGGCCTTGGAGGCCTGCTCCTTGATCTGGATGCCGATGCCCTTGAGGTTCAGCTGATCCGCGTTGCGGACCACCGGGACGACCAGACCCTGCTCGTTGAGGTCCACCGCGATGCCGAGGTTGACATAGGGGTGGAAGGTCTGGGTCTTGTTGGGCACGTCGATGCTGGAGTTCACGGCCGGATACTTCAGCAGCGCCTCGCCCAACGCCCGGGCCACGAACGTCATGTACGACAGGGAAGCGCCGGTCGCCTTCTTGTAGGCGTCCTTGTGCTTCTGTCGTGCAATCTCGACGTTCTCGTAGTCCACCTCGATCGAGGTCCAGACCTGCGGGGAGATCTGGAGGGACTGCACCATGCCAGCCGCGATGGCCAGACGCATCTTGGAGAGCGGCTTGACCTCGTCGCGGTCGTCCGGGACGCCAGGAACGGCGGGGACGCCGGTCTGGGGGCCCATGCCCGCTGCAGGAGCGGCAGCCGGGGCAGCAGCGGGAGCCGAAGCAGACGCTGCAGCCGGAGCCGCCGGGGTGACCCCGGGAGCGACGGCGCCCTGGGCCGGACGCTTCTCAATCGCGGCCTGGATGTCCTCGCGGCGGATCCGGCCACCTGCACCGGTGCCGGTGACGGTGGTCAGATCAATGCCGTTCTCGGCCGCCAGGCGACGCACGATCGGCGAGTAGTTCTTGCCGGCCTCGGCACCCGGTGTGGCACCTGGCGTTCCTGCGGCAGCGGGAGCAGCGGCGGCCGCCCGGCGCGCAGCAGCTGCACGGGCATCC
>JAUNUL010000216.1 GCA_030538175.1 Propionibacteriaceae bacterium
AATGACCTGGATCTGCTCCTCTTCCGGCAACTCCTCCAAGGCGTCCGCCAGTTTCGCGTCATCGAGCGCCTGGACGACTTGGGCCCGCCGGGTCGGGTCCATGTCGTGCAGCTCGCGGGCTACGTCGGCCGCGTGCATCTCTTCCAGTTCGGCGACGACCTGGTCGTGGGCCTGCACCTGGGCGGGCCGGAGCACGTCAACCTCGGACCAGTCGACGATCGTGACGTGCGGTTTGCGGCGGAAGCCACGGTTGCGGACTTCGGCCAGCGCGACCTCGGACAGCTCCCACTCGCGGTTGCGCACCTCCCGCATGGAGATGTCATAGACGGTCCATTGTTCGGCTGAGCCAGAACGCTGCACGCGACGATCGAAGAGGTCATCGATCACCAGGGTCTCGGCATCGTGGCGGCTGAAGCGGCGGGTGTTGATCGTGCCGGAGATGACGACCTGCATGGCGTCGACGGAGAAGACACGGGCCGTGTTGACGAAGATGCGTTGGCGGGCGAAGAGCTCGACGACAAGCCCCTTTGCTCGGGGCGCCCGGCCCTGCGCGCGAACCTGGATGACAACATCGCGCACCTTGCCGATCTGGTCGCCGCCCGAGTCGACCACGGGCAGCCCGCGCAGGCGGGAGATGAAGATCGAGGTCGCGTGGGTCACGCGAAGAGGGTAGCGCGCTCCCCGGGCTGCGAAATGTCACCACTCGCTGCTTGACTGGGGGCATGTCCAACCTCACCGAAGCTGCTCCCGCCGAGCGCCATCGCCACCTTGCCGCCCAGTTCGCAGCCCTCATCGACGGAACCACCGATTGGGAGGTCGCCACCCCGGTCAAGGAGTGGCAGGCCGGCGACATCGTTGATCACATCACGACTTGGCCCCGGCAGATGCTGGGTGCCCACGGGGTCGAGCTTGCCGAGACCACCGGTGACCGTGCCGAGGCCTTCCGCGCCCAGACCCAGAACATCCAGGCCCTGCTGGATGATCCCGAGACTGCAGGCCGCGTCCTGCACTTGGGGCCGATGGGGGATGCGCCCCTGGCCATGGTGCTGGACGGGTTCTATTCCGCAGACCTGTTCATGCACGCGTGGGACCTCGCGAAGGCGACCGGGCAGGAGGTCGACCTCGATCAGGAGGCTGCCGCCGGATTCCATGCCGGTCTGTCCGCGATGGGGCCGGGCCTGCAGGCGAGCGGTCAGTTCGGTGAGCCCGTGCCCGTTGCCGAGGATGCCAGCCCGGTCGACCGGCTGATGGGCCTCATCGGCCGCGACCCCGCCTGGACTCGTCCGGCCTGATTCCGCACTCTGCCTGCTCCACCCGGCCGGCATCAGCTGACTCGATCGGCCACCCCAGGGTCGATGTCACCAGTGTCGATTGGGTCAGCCTGCCCGCTCGGGTGGGCGGTCACGCCTAGGCTGGTCATGTGACTGATGCCGTGATTCCCGATCCGTCCGCCCAGGTGCGACGCACCATCCTGGCTGTCCCCGGGTCGTCCGAGCGGTTCTTGACCAAGGCCCGGGGACTGGCCGCGGATGCGGTGTTCCTGGACCTCGAGGACGCGGTCGCGCCCCCGGCCAAGGAGGCCGCTCGTGGTCAGATCGTGCGAGCACTCGGCGAGCCATGGGCCGCGCCGATCGTGACCGTCCGGGTCAACGACTGGACGACCCCATGGACCTATGCGGATGTCGTGGAGGTCGTCGGTGGTGCAGGTGCGCACATCGATGCGCTCGTGCTGCCGAAGGTCCAGTCCGCCGAACAGATCGTCGCCTTGGATCTGCTGTTGACCCAGGTGGAGCGTACGCACGGTTTGGCCGTCGGCAGGATCGGCATCGAGGCCCAGATCGAAGATGCCCTCGGGTTGCTGAACGTCAACCGCATCGCCGCGGCGAGCCCGCGGATGCAATCCCTGGTCTTTGGGCCGGGTGACTTCATGGCGTCGATGGGCATGGCGTCCACCAACGTGGGGGAGCAGCCGGAAGGCTATGACCGCGGCGATGCCTTCCATCACGTCCTCTTCTCCATCCTCGTCGCAGCGAGGGCGCACGGCCTCGCCGCGATTGATGGGCCCTATGTCGCGATCCGGGATATCGAGGGTTTCCGACGCTCGGCGCGCGCATCAGCGGCGCTCGGCTATGACGGCAAGTGGGTCCTGCACCCTGACCAGATTGCAGCTGGCAACGAGATCTTCACCCCGAGTCAGGCCGACTTCGACCGTGCGCTGCGGATGATCGAGGCGTACGCGGCAGCCACCGCGGAGGCCGGGGGAGCGGTCGGTGCCATCGTGGTGGACGATGAAATGGTCGACGAGGCTGGCATGAAAGTCGCCCAACGCATCGTCGCGAAGGGAACGGCGGCAGGGCTTGCCGCCAGCACCACGTAGGCTGGGCCGAGGCACCCCGGCTTCGACGCAGGGGCTATGCAGGTCGAGAACGCTGGTCGAGGCGAAAGGAGCCGGGAATGGCTGCGCAGTTCCAAGGGCTCAAGTTCGAACTGGAATACCCGCATTCGCTCGGGATCTATGAGAAATACGACGAGGCACAGAAGGCCGTCGACTATCTCGCGGATCAGAAATTCCCGGTCGAGAATCTGGCGATCGTCGGCACTGATCTCAAGTTGGTCGAGCGGGTGACCGGCCGCAAGAACTGGGGTTCGGTCCTGTCCCAGTCAGTCCTCACGGGCATCAGCACAGGCCTGCTGGTTGGCATTCTGCTGTCGTTGTTCTCCCCGGACGGCCAGTTCTGGACCATGTTGCTCGTGGCCATCGGGATTGCGATCGTGCTGAATGTCATCTTCGGCGCGGTGATCTATGCGACCTCCGGCGGCCGTCGGGACTTCAATTCCGTGCGGACGACCATTCCGAGCAAGTTCGAGATTCTGTGCGAGCACAAGCACGTTGCTCGCGCTCGTGAACTGCTGCTCGGCATGCCCGGTGCCCGCGCCGCGGCCTTCGAGTGATGGATCAGAGCCACTTGTTGCGGCGGAACCCCAGATAGAGCCCCAACATGATGGTGATCATCGCTCCGAGGACCACGAAATAGCCATAACGGGTTTGCAGTTCGGGCATGTTCTCGAAGTTCATGCCATAGATGCCGGCGATCATCGTCGGAATAGCCACGATGGCCACGAATGCCGAGATTTTGCGCATGTCCTGGTTGTCGGCGACCGACGCCCGAGCCAGACCAGCGGACAGGATCGTGGTCAGCACCTCATCGAAGGATTGGATCGCTTCCCGCGCCTCGAGGTGATGGTCGGACAGCTCGCGGAAGTACGCCTGTGCTGTGACGGGAATCGCCGCCAACGGTCGCGTAGCCAAGGCATGCAACGGCATGCCCAGCGGCACAACCGAGCGTTTGAACTCAATCAGTTCCCGCTTCAGCTGATAGACCTGATCCACCTCGTTGGTGCCTTGACGGGAGAACACCGCCGACTCGACATCCTCGATATCGGTCTCGAATTCCGACACGACGGTGAGATAGTCCTCGATCACCTTGTCCAACACCGCATAGAGCACTTCATACGTGCCGTGGGCGAGGCGCTCCGGCTTGTTCTCCAGGTTCGTGCGCATGTCCTTGAGTTGCGCATGCTCCCCGCGGCGCACGGTCATCACGAAATGTTCGCCGACGAAGACCATGATCTGGCCGGTCGACACAATCTCGGAGCTGTCGGTGACCTCGGCATGGTCCACATAGGCCACCGTCGAGATCACACAGAACAGGGTGTCGCCGAACTGCTCCAGCTTGGAGCGGGTGTGACCCTCGACTGCGTCCTCGATCGCCAGCGGGTGCAAGTGGAAGCGTGCAGCGAGGCCAGCCATGTCCTCATCGGACGGGTCCTTCAGGCCCAACCAGACGAACCCGTCGCCAGCCGTGGCGCGACCTGCGGCCAGATCGAAGTCGGGGACGTCCTGGCGTACTCCCTCGACATAGTGACCCCAGGCCATCACCGAATTCGGCAGCTCCCTGCCGTCGGTGAGCCGCGAGGGGTCAGGTCCGGTCGGCGGGACCGCCGGCGGCTGCGATCTAGGCGTCACGGCCGGCAGACGGGTTGAGCAGGTCCGCCATCCAGGCCTCGATCTCGTCGGGGTCCGTCGGCAGGGCCGCCGACAGGTTCTCGTTGCCGGTTTCGGTGATGAGGATGTCGTCCTCGATGCGTACGCCGATTCCGCGGAACTCCTCGGGCACCAACAGGTCGGTTTCCTTGAAATAGAGTCCCGGCTCGACGGTGATCACCATGCCTGGCTTCAAGGTGCCGCCGCGATAGTTCTCCGGCAGCGCTTGGGCGCAGTCGTGCACGTCGATGCCGAGGTGGTGCGAGGTGCCGTGGACCATCCAACGTCGGTGCTGGCCGCCGTTCTCCGGATCGACCGATTCCTGGGGGCTGACGGGCAACAGGCCCCACTCCGACAGCCGTTTGACGAGCACCACGACAGCGGCAAGGTGGGGGGCGAGGAAGTCCGCCCCGGGCTGTGCGGCCGCAATCCCAGCCTGCTGGGCCTCCAACACCGCCGCATAGACCTTGCGCTGGACCTCCGAGAACCGACCCGACACGGGCAGAGTGCGGGTGATGTCGGCCGTGTACAGCGAATCGAGCTCGATGCCCGCGTCGAGCAGCAGCAGCTCGTCGCCACGCAGATCGCCGTCGTTGCGGATCCAGTGCAGGGTGCAGGCGTGGTCACCGGCAGCGGCGATCGTGTCATAGCCGATCGCATTCCCGGCATGGCGGGCATGCAAGCCGAACACGCCCTCGACCCAGCGCTCCCCGCGACCACGGCGGACGGCCTCGGGCAGGGCCCGGACGACTTCCTCGAAGGCGACCGCGGTCTTGGCACACGCCTCCCGCATCTGCTCGATCTCGAACTCGTCCTTGAGCAGCCGCAGCTCCGACAGAGCGGTGGACAGTTCGGCGTCCTCATCGGTTGAGCCGAGCCGCTCCAGGGCGTCCACCTCGGCGGTCAGCGCGGCGTCGGCTTCGCGGACGATCCGGATCCGCGTCGCGGAGGCGTTCTTGGCCAGGGCATCCGTCAGGTCGGCGCTGTCCGCGACCGTCAGGCCCCCGGTGAGCGCCGCCATCTCGGCAAGCGACTCGCGCTGGCCGACCCACATCTCGCCATAGCGGGCGTTCGCATAGAACTCCTCCGAAGTCCGGGGGGCGCGCGGTCGGAAATAGAGCGTGGCGTCGTGACCGGTGTCGGTCGGTTCCAGGATGAGGACCGCGTCGGGTTCGCGGTCTGAGCCCAGGCCCGTCAGGTGGGCGAAGGCCGAATGGGGCCGGAACCGA
>JAUNUL010000217.1 GCA_030538175.1 Propionibacteriaceae bacterium
AGCGCCCTGGGTCACAGAGCCGAAGTAACCCGGGGCTGGGTCACGGAGCCCAAGGAACCCAGCGCCTTGGGGTCACTGAGACGACCCGGGCACTGGTGATAAGGGAGACCTGACGACTGGCGTACGACATGCGCTGGAGCGCGTTCGGGCGATGTCGCCCAAGCAGACGTAGGTCCAGGTCCGGCTCAGGTGGAACGGGTGACCACTTGGTCGCAGAGTGCTGCCAAAGCATCCTTGGCAGGCCCCTCGGGCAATGGATCGAGCATCCGACGCGCACGCTCTGCACGCTCGGCCACGACCGCCCGGGCGTCGTCGATCGCCCGGTGCTGGCGCAGCCGGGTGATCGTTTCGGCCAGTGCGCCATCATCGGCGAGATCGGATCGGATGAGCTCCAACAACCGGGCATCTGCCGGGTCGGTGGACCGCAACGCCAGCAACGTGGGCAGCGTCGGCACCCCTTCCCGGAGGTCGGTGCCCGGGGTCTTGCCCGTCACGTCGGAGGTGATGTCGATGATGTCATCAGAGAGTTGGAAGACGATGCCGATCTCCTCCCCGTACGCCCGCAGCGTCTCGAGGACCTCCGGCGTGGCACCAGAGACCATGCCGCCGAACAACGCGGACGTGGCGATCAGAGAGCCGGTCTTGTCGGCCACCACCTGCAGGTAGTGATCAAGGGGGTCAGCGCCGCCCTGGGGACCGACCGTCTCGGCGATCTGGCCCTGGACAAGTCGCGCGAAGGTCTCAGCCTGGAGCAGGACATAGTCCACGCCAAGTTCCGCGACCGTCGTCGACGCCCGGGCGAAGAGGAAGTCACCCACCAGGATCGCGATGGAGTTGTCCCACTGACGGTTGGCGGACGGGGCCCCGCGACGGATGTCAGCGTCGTCCATGACGTCATCGTGATAGAGGCTGGCGACGTGGGTGAGTTCCACGACAAGAGCGGCCCGGATGAGATCCTCCTCGTCCACGGCTCCACCGAAGTGGGACGCCGCAAGCACGAGCAGGGGCCGAAACCGCTTGCCGCCGGCATTGATGATGTGCTGAGCCGACTCGGTGACGAGATCGGTTTGCCCTGCGGCCCGATCCAGCAGCCGTTCCTCGATGACCGCCAGTCGCTCTGTCATCGATTCGGCGAACTGTTCCTCGGTCACCGCTTCACTGCCTGCCAGCACACATCCTCCTTGTCATGCAATCTCGGGGCCGCTTGACCGCGACCCCGCGACCAACGTCTTAACGCAGGAACTCGCCGGCCATGGTCGCCACGTCCAGCAGCGGCCCGGGCAGGATACCCAGAATCACGGTGACAACGCACCCGACGATCACCACGGCGCTCGTCATCCAGCTCGGGGTCACGACGCGAGTGTCGTCCACCGGTGCGGTGAAGAACATGGTCATGATGACCCGCAGATAGAAGTACGCCGCCACGAGCGACACCAGCACTGCGACCACGACCAACCAGCCATAGCCACCGTTCCAGGCCGCGGCGAACACGGCCCACTTGCCGATGAATCCGGACGTCAGCGGGATCCCGGCGAAGGACAGCAGGAACAGCGTGAACGCAGCGGCCAAGCCCGGGGACTTCCGGCCGAGCCCAGCCCAGGCGGCGATGCTGTTGACCTCGCCACCGTCGTTGCGGACCATCGTGACGATCGCGAAGGCGCCCACCGTCGCTACGCCATAGGCGGCGAGATAGAAGAGCACCGCACCGACGGACGTGAGCTGGCCAGCGGGCGTACCCGTCTCGGCCTGCGCCGCACCCACGACCGCGACCATGATGAAGCCGGCGTGTGCGATCGAGGAGTACGCCAACAGGCGCTTGATGTCGCTCTGGGTGATCGCGAACAGCGTGCCGACGATCATGGTCGCCAGCGCGATGACGGCGAACAACGGCTGCCAGTCCCACAGGCGAGCGCCGAGGGCCACATAGAACACCCGGAGCAGGGCACCGACCGCGGCGATCTTCGTGCAGGCAGCCATAAAGGCGGTCACCGGCGTCGGAGCACCCTGATAGACGTCCGGCGTCCAGGAGTGGAAGGGCACGGCGCCGACCTTGAACAGCAGACCGATGGCGAGCAGAGCGATGCCACCGAACAGCAGCGCCTCGGACCCGGCATGGGCCGCGACGGCGATGGAGATATCGCGGAACATCAGCGAGCCGGAATAGCCATAGAGCAGGGCCGCACCGAACAGGAAGAACGCCGAAGACAGCGCGCCCAGCAGGAAGTACTTCAAGGCTGCTTCCTGGGAGAGCAGACGGCGCCTGCGAGCCATGCCGCTCATGAGATAGAGCGGCAGCGACAGCACCTCGAGGGCCACGAACATCGTGATCAGGTCGTTCGCGGCCGGGAACAGCAGCATGCCGGTCAGGGCGAGCAGCAGCAGCGGATAGATCTCCGTGTGCTCCATGCGGGCCTTGATGGCCTCTTCCTCAGCGGGGGTGCCGGGCACCGACGCGGCCTGCGGCGTGAAGGCCGTGGACCCACCACCCAACCGGCGCTCGGCAAAGATCAGCAGGCTGAGCAGGGTGAGCACCAGCAGAATGGTCCACATGAAATAGGTCGGGCCATCGATGGCGACGGCGGCCACAGCCCCGATCCCCAGCAAACCGTTCAGCCAGTTGAAGATCGTGAAGCCCAGGGCAACCAGGATCACCAGGGCCACGAACGGCACCTGATAGCGGGACCGGCGACCGCGCTTGGAGAAGGTCTCGATGCCCACCGAGAAGCAGGCCCCCAGGAACACGGTGATCAGCGGCGCCAGCTGCAGATAGCCCTCCGCAGTGATGCCCGGTGATTCAAAGGTGAACATCAGTTGGATCCCTTCGCGAGCGGCGCAGCCGGCTCAGCAATGCCGACGTGTTGCAGGGTGGTCTGGACCGCCGGTTCGATGACATCCAGCATCGGCTTCGGGAAGATGCCGAACGCCAAGATGATGATCAGCAGCGGCGCGATCGCCAGTTTCTCCCTGCCGTTCAGGTCATTCGAGCCGTCTGCGGCAAACGTCCTGGCGACCGCAGGGGTCACCGGTCCGGTCATCGTCCGCTGATAGGTCAGCAGGATATAGAGCGCAGCCAGCACCATCGCGATCGTCGAGATGCCAGCGACGATCGGAACCCGAGCGAACGATCCGGCGATCACCATGAACTCCGACACAAAGCTCGACATGCCCGGCAGGGCCAGCGATGAGAGGCCGCCCATCAGGAACGTGCCGGCGAGCACCGGTGCGACCTTTTGGACGCCACCGAAAGCTGCGATCTGCTGCGAGCCGCGGCGTTGGATCATGAACCCTGCGACCAGGAACAACACGGCGGTCGAGAAGGCGTGGTTGAACATATAGAACGTGGCGCCCGCCATCGACACACTCGTGAAGGCAAAGATGCCGAGCACGATGAAGCCGAAGTGGCTGATCGACGTGAACGCGATCAGACGCATGATGTCCTTCTGGCCGATGGCCGCGAGCGCGCCATAGACCACCGAGATCAGCGCCAAGACCACGATCACCGGTGCCGCCCAGCGGCTGGCCTCCGGGAACAGCTCGAGGCAGAACCGGATCATGCCGAAGGTGCCGATCTTGTCGAGGATGCCGACCATGAGGGTCGAGCCACCCGGCGTACCCTCCTCCGCGGCATCCGGCAGCCACGTGTGGAACGGCACCATCGGGGCCTTCAGCGCGAATGCGAAGAAGAAGCCGACGAACAGCCAGCGGGCCAAGGACCCGTCCAGGTTCAGCGCAGCCAGGTCGGACAGCAGGTAGCTCGGATAGCCGAGCTCGCGGATCGACACCACATAGAGGCCGATGACCGCAGCAAGCATGACCAATCCGCCGGCAAGGCCGAACAGCAGGAACTTGATCGCCGCGTAACCCCGGCGGGCCTGGCCGAAGCCGCCCAAAAGGAAGTACATCGGGATCAGCGTCGCCTCGAAGAAGAGGTAGAACAGCAGGACGTCGGTCGCCAGGAACACGAAGATCGACAGCGACTCGAGCGCGAGCACCAGCGCGAAGAAGACATGCGCGTTCCAACGGTCGTCCGCGTCAACGGTGTCCCAGGACGCGAGCAGCACGAACGGCGTCAGGATCACGGTGAGCAGCACCATGGTGACGCTGATGCCGTCGATCGGACCGAGAGACCACCAGGCGCCGAAGGCCCGGATCCAGGGAAGCTTCTCGGAGAACTCGGTGCCACCGGCGTACTGGATCGCAATGACCACGCCGAGAATCAGGGTGGCGAACGAGAAGACCAGACCGATCGGCTTGGCCCGCTCGCCCTTCACCATCAACAACACGGCAGCGCCGAGCATGGGCAGCACGCCCAGCAGGGTGAGCCAGGGGAAACTCATTATCTCGACTCCTTGCTCAGGCCAGCTGGCCGAGGATCAGGACGACCCCGACGAGGGCGGCACCGGCCACCATCGTGAGCGCGTACGAACGGACATAACCCGTCTGGAGACGACGGAGCTGCGTGGACAGCCCACCGAAGGTCGCGGCGGTCCCATTCACGAGACCGTCCACACCCTTGTCGTCGATGGTGGTCGCGATGGCGTTCGCGCTGCCCATGAGGGGCTTCACGAAGGCCACGTCGTTGAAAGCATCGCCATAGAGATCGGCGCGAGCGGCCTGCTCGAAGGCATTGCCCGAGGGCGCATAGGTCGGGATGTCCTTGCGGAACACCCACCAGCCCAGGAAGACACCGAGCGCGACGCAGGCGAGGGTGACCAGACCGATCGGGGTGACGAAGCCCTCCCACCACGTGGCCGGGGAGTGGGCGACGTGCTGACCACCGACAGCCGGATCCAGCCAGCCGACGATCCATCCGTTCATCAGGAAGCCGGCGATGAGCGAGGCGACCGCCAGCACGATAAGCGGGATGGTCATGACGAGCGGCGACTCGTGGGGCTCGCGCTCCACGAAACCATTGGGGTTGTCCGCGCCGGGCTTCACCCAGCGATGCTTGCCCCAGAAGGTCATCATCATCATGCGGGTCATGTAGTACGCCGTGACCAGCGCACCGAGGATCGTCAACACACCCACGAGCGGGCTGTGCTCGAACGCGACGGTGATGATGTGGTCCTTGGAGAACGAACCCGAGAAGCCGGGCACACCGATGATCGCCAGATAGCCCATCGTGAACGTCAGGGCCGTGATCTTCATGAACTTCGACAGGCCGCCATAGTTGCGCATGTTCACGTCATCGTTCATGCCGTGCATGACCGAGCCGGCACCGAGGAACATGTTGGCCTTGAAGAAGCCGTGGGTGATCAGGTGGAAGATCGCGA
>JAUNUL010000218.1 GCA_030538175.1 Propionibacteriaceae bacterium
CGTGGTGCTCTGCCTGCTGATGGGTCTGCTGGCCGAGCCGCTGGTGCTGCTCATTATGGGGGAGCAGTACGCCGCATCGGTGCCCGTGCTGCAGATCCTCGCGATCGCCGTCGCCATCATCAACGTCAATCAACCCCTTGCCGGCCTGCTCCAGGCGCGGGGTCATGACAAGCGCGTCGCGTTCCTGCTCGCGGCGGCCGTCGTGACCAGGTTGGTCGTGCTCGTGCCGCTCGTGTGGGTGCTCGGCGCTGTGGGGGTCGCCCTCGCCTTCGTCATGGGCGAGTCGATTCTGCTCATTGGCATGCTGTGGTACGCCCGCTCCTTGCGCCGGGCAGCAGGGACGCCGTGATGTCCGTGCCTCCACCCACCCGGTGTCTGCTCAGCAGATCACCGAGGTGTGTCGGAGGCGCGTCGCATGGTCGCCCGGTGATGCATCCTTCTGGGCGACGTCATCCTTCGGGCCGGTGTCACCCCTCGAGGCTGGTCAGTGCTGTCACTCGGCTGTGTCTCACTCGGCTGGGCCGGAGGTGTGTCGCGCTGAGGTCCTGACGTGCGGCGTTGCTGGGGCAGACGCAGGTATCGGTGGCTGTCCCGCTCTGCTGCCGGCACATTCGCAGCGGCAGCCACACCGGCGAAGAGAAGCGCCAGCGTGAACGAGAACCCGCGATCCTCGATGGGGGAACCGAAGGGGAGGAGCGCAACCAGCAGCACGGCCATCCCGCGCGCTGCGGCGTGGATGGGGGCATAGCCCCTGGCCTGGGCCAGCTTTTCGATCACCAACAGCGAGGTCACGAGGAAGAGGACGAGCACGACGGTGCCCACAATTCCTAGCTTGATCACGGTGACCAGGGGGGTGTCCATCGCAAAGGGCGGATTCCATCCGAGACCGTGCCCGAGCAGCGGGCGCAATTCGATCTGGTCCAAGGCGTACTGATATTGGATGGCGCGCCACTGGAACGACTGGTCACCCGCCGCGCTCCCGCTCAACACTTCCAGCAATGCGAAGACGCGCTTGTCGAGGAAGGTCGGGTCGCTGAGCAGCATCCGTGCAGCGATCGGCAACATGATGATGATGGCTGCGCCGACGAGAATGACGGCAGCGAAAGCGCGGCCGGGATGCAGCCGATACTTCGCCAACGGTCCCAACATGCCGACGATAACCACGAACAGCATGAGGTTCGTCCGGGTGCCTGTGACGAGCATCGCCACGGGGATGATAGCTGCCATCGTGGCCCACAGCACCCGCTGACGGCCCTTGGTGGAGACCGCGATCAGCAGGGTGAGCGCGAAGCCGAGGCCCGCCAGGACGGTGCTGCCGAGCACCAGAAAGTTCAGGTTGAAAGCCGCCACACCACGGCGGCTCAGCCAGTCGACGGCGAAGCCGACGGCCGTCAGCGTGCCGGCGCCACCGGCGATCCACAGTGTTGTCGCCAAGCGCAACTCACGGCCGGTCTCGACGCCGATGAAGGGGGCCAGGGGGATGAGCATATAGAACAGGCCCTGGCGGATAATGGACGTCGGATCCGAACCAGGGGTGGCGACGGTGCTGATCACCATGGAGCCGGCCAAGGCTAAGGCCAACCCGAGCCACAGCCATGTCCGCGCCAGCCACGGTGGTGGGTCACGCAATAGGTTGATGATGGAGATCATGGCCACGCCAAGGACGGCCGCGCCATAGATGAGTTTGGCCGTGCTGACCTCGGTCGACGAGCCCAACACCACCAGGCCGCCGAACACGAGCACGAGGAGCCGTGCAGCGGGGGAGGCGAGCACGACAGCCCCACCGATCGCGACCGCGATGATGCCGAGTCCCAGCACGGGGCGGGCCATGGAGAGTGCGGCCAGGAGCGCCATGCCCAGGGCAATCGCCACGAGGCCGGGGGTCTGTTGCACAGCTCGCAGGGTTGTCCGCATGCTGTCATTTCTATATCACCGGCCGGTTACGGCCCGACAGACCCGCCGCCGCGGACGGACACACCGGGCGTCGGCCGGTCCATGTGGTGAACTCGGTGCAGGGTCGGATGTCTGCACCTGAACACAGCGCCCCGGCAGAATCAGTCCCTACTCAGGCGACACCCCGCTTCGACTTTCGGAGACGAGCGGATCGGATGGCTAGCATGACCGACAGACGTGAGGGGTAGAGAGTGGAGTTCAAGGAGTACGTCCGGATACTGCGTCAGCAGTGGCTGGTCGTGGTGGCCATGATGTGCGTGGTGATCTCGGGCGCTGCGGTGATGACACTGATGCAGACGCCGCGATACACCGCCAGCACGGAGTTGTTCTTCAGGGTCGCCGGTGGCGAGTCGGTCTCGGATGTGGCCCAGGGAGGCTATTTCTCCACGGCCCAGCTGGAGTCCTATGCCCGCGTGGCGAAGTCGCGGTTGGTCATGGATCCGGTCGCCGACCGGTTGGGCTATCCCGGTGGGGGTGAGGCCCTCATGGCCGACACCACCACTGAAGCACCACCCCAGCTCGTGGTCATGGTGATCAGCGTGACCAATCCTGATCCGGTGATGGCGGCCCGCGCGGCGAATGCCGTCGGCGAGGCCACGATCGCCCGGGTCGAGGAGCTCAGCAACGACAGCCGCAGCCCCGTGCGGGTGAAGGCCAGCCCGCTCGCGACCGCGGAGGTGCCGGCGAAGCCGTCAGAGCCGAACGCGATGCGCAACCTGCTGGCTGCCGCGGCCGCGGGCCTGCTGCTTGGCTGGGGTGCCGCCTTCATCCGGACCCTGGCGGACAACAAGGTCCGTTCCACCGAGGACGTCAAACGAATCAGCGACGGGTTGCCCACGCTCGGGGTCATCTCCGAGGGGGAGGGCCCGCAGTTGGAGATGTTGGCAGCCCCTTCCGATCCCATGGCCGAGGCCTATCGCCGGGTGGCCACCAACCTGCGGTTCGTCACGGTGGACAGCACGCACAACAGCGTGCTGGTCACCTCGTCCGTCCAGAGCGAGGGCAAGTCGACCATCGCTTCGAACCTGGCCATCGCCCTGGCCGACTCGGGCGAGAGCGTGCTGCTCATCGACGCCGACCTGCGTCGCCCCACCATCGCCTCGGTGTTCGCGCTCGAAGGGGCAGTCGGCCTGACGACCGTCCTCGGCGGGCAGGCCGAGGTCGAGGACGTGCTGCAGGTCTCGCCTGTGCCCCAACTCACCTTGTTGGCAGCCGGGACCCTGCCGCCCAACCCGAGCGCCCTGGTCGGTTCCCTGCGCATGGAAGCCCTGCTGGATTGGGCGGAACGCAACTATGACGTGGTCGTGATCGACTCGCCTCCGCTGCTGCCGGTCACGGATGCGGCCGTCCTGGCCCCCAAGTGCGGCGGCGTGGTTCTGGTCGTCAGCGCTGGAGAGGTCACCAAGGCCGAGTTGGCGGAGTCCATCGCAGCGCTCGAACGAGTGGATACCACCGCGTCGGGCTATGTTCTCAACCGTGCGAAGGCAAACCTCTCGGCTCGCGCCTATACCTATGGCTGACGCTGAGCGGCACATCCCTTCCTGATCGCCCCCACGGAGTTGCTGTGCGCCTGCTCATCGTCACCAATGTTGCGGCCCCCTATCGCCTGCCCTTGTGGTCGGCGATCAAGGACCGGGGAGTCGACCTGACCGTCGCCTTGCTGGAGCCCGAGATCGCTGCCGGTTTCGGCATGCCCGAGGAACGAGCCCGGGACTGGCAGGCAGCTGGCCAGCAGGGGGCCAGTCACACGGTGGGCCTCCGGACCTGGCGTTTCACCCGGGGTGAGGACACCCACTACATCGCCCGAAGCGGCGTGCTCCAGGCGGTCCGGGCCGCTGATGCCGTCATCCTCTGTGGCTGGGATTCGCCGGCCTTCTGGCAGTTTCTGGGCGCCTGCAAGCTGACCCGCACCCCGGTGCTCGGCTTCTATGAGTCGACGTTGGCCACATCGAGTTTCACCGAAGGACCGATCGCGTCTGCTCGGACGTTCTTCATGCGGCAGTTGGATGGGGTCGTCGTTCCCGGTGTTGCGGCCGAGGAGTCCGTGCTGGACAAGGGCGTCGCCAAGGACCGGGTCTGGCGAGGTTTCAACTCTGTGGACATGACCGGCTTCGCGGCTGTCAACACTCCGACTGACGCCGGCGCTCGGGATTTCCTGTTCGTCGGCAAGCTCATCGCGCGCAAGAACGTCGATTCGATCCTCGAGGCGTTCGCGACCCTGCCCGACGATTGCCACCTGAGCCTTGCCGGCAGTGGGGCGGAGGACGCAGCCTTGCGGGCTCAGGCGGAGGAACTGGGGATCAGTGACCGGGTGACCTTCCTCGGCTACACCGACTATGCCGACCTGCCCGCTGTCATGGCTCGACACGGGCACCTCCTGCTGGTGTCCCGGGTGGAGGTGTGGGGTCTCACGGTCAACGAAGGCCTCGCAGCAGGGATGCACGCCATCGTTGCCCGCGAGTGCGGCGTCGCCGCGTCGGTTGACGGAATGCCCGGTGTGCTCCTGTGCGACCCGACACCCGAATCGATCGCGGGCGCCATGGTCCGCAGCCTTGACCAGTGGCAGGGCAGGATCCAGGACCCACCGATCCTGCAGCACGACGGCGCAGCCTTTGCCGATGTCCATCTCGAGGCGGTCGATGCCGTGCTCCGCAGGAAGGGGCGGGGCCAAGCGGCCATCCTGCCCCTGCGCTGAACACCCGACTCCCCTGCAGACGGTGGGGAAGCCGGGCGCCAGCTCCTCAAGAGGCTCAATCCACGGCCCCCTCAGCGGGGTCGGCGGTGGCGCACGAAGTCGAAAACGGTCACCTCGCTGTTGGCGTGCACATGGTGGACGCCGTGGATGTCCGGCCGGAAGTCGGGGGTCACCTCGGCCACATCCTCCTCGATGAGTCCCTCCGCGCCCAGGTGCGTGATCCGGCGGATCGTGGCTGCCGCCCCATAGACGGCGAAACCATGCCGTTGGGAGACCCGGAAGAGGTCTGTGCCGTCGTGCAACAACCCGGCGTTGCGGGCGCTGTCGGTGTCATTGCGCAGCGGGTTCTTCGGATGGGGTTCCCACTCACCCAGGGGGTCGTCCGCGGAGAACGCCCAGAGTTCGGCTGCCGGTTGTCCCGTGTGGGCACTGTCCACCGTCGTCAGCAGCCACCACCGCCCCTCGAAGGGGAAGATGAGGGTGTCGCAGGCCTGGACGTCGGCGACGGCCACCTGGGCCAGTTCCCAACGCAGCGGGAAGTCGGCGCAGCGATAGATCCGGATGTCGTTGGCACCCAGGGTTTCGGGGCACATGAAGAGTTCGCCGTTGTGTTCGAACAGCG
>JAUNUL010000219.1 GCA_030538175.1 Propionibacteriaceae bacterium
GGCTGATCTCGGTCGCGGCCGCGTACCAGCCCGCCGAACCCAAGGATGCCGGCTCGGTCACGATCGGCATGGTCCAGGGCAACGTCGATGGTGGCGCCGGGGTGGAGGCGATGGGCCGAGCCCGCTCGGTGACCAACAATCACCTGGGGGAGACCATCACGCTGATGGCCCGGGCGCGTGCGGGCGCGGTGCCCATGCCCGACTTCGTGCTCTGGCCTGAGAACTCCACCGACATCGATCCCCAGCGCGATGTCCAGACCAACGCAACAGTGACCGCGGCGGTCGCTGTCGC
This sequence comes from Propionibacteriaceae bacterium, assembly GCA_030538175.1. Classification (GTDB taxonomy): domain Bacteria; phylum Actinomycetota; class Actinomycetes; order Propionibacteriales; family Propionibacteriaceae; genus Enemella. The sequence goes on from JAUNUL010000219.1 coordinate 293, forward strand.
CGACCGGCCGATCCTCGTCGGTGCGGTCACCCAGGGGCCGGGGGAGGACGAACGCCAGACCACCGCCTTGTGGTGGGACCCCGAGCGTGGGGTGACCGACACCTATCACAAGCGCAACCTGGTGCCGTTCGGTGAATACATCCCCTTCCGTGACCTGCTCCTGCCACGCATCCCGCTGTTGCGGCTGGTGGGCGCGCAGTCGGTGGCGGGCACCGAGCCCGGCGTACTCAACGGAACGCTGCCGGACGGGAGGACCATCGCGATCGGCGACGTGATCTGCTTCGAATTGGCCTATGACGCGACGGTCCATGAGGCCGTCCGGGGTGGCAACGTGCTCGTCGTGCAGTCGAACAATGCGACCTATCGGGGCACGGCCCAGATCCCCCAGCAGTTCGCGATCACGCGGGTCCGGGCCATGGAAGCCCGACGTGACATCGTCGTGGCCACCACCAACGCCGAGTCGGGCCACATCGACCCCTTCGGGCAGATCCTTGATCGCACGGTGGTCGGCACTGCCGCATCGAACAGCTATGTCGTGCCGCTGCGCACGGGGCTCACCCCGGCGGTCCGCTGGGCCGGGGCCTATGACGTTGCGGTGGTCACCGGCACCGCGCTGGCCATCTTTCTTGCCGGATGGACGACGTGGAGGCGGCGACGCACGGACCGCCCAGTCGGCTTTCCGGGGAAACATGCGCCAGAATGGGGCGGTGACAGCCAGCGGGCTGAGACACCCGACGATCAGCGAAAGAAGTGACCGTGGCGGACACAGGCGCTCCCTATCCGGGACTGGGCAGCATTCTTGTCATCATCCCGACCTATAACGAGGTCGAGAACATCGAGCCGATCACGCGGCGCCTGCGTGCGTCGGTGCCATCCGCCCACATCCTGATCGCCGATGACAATTCACCCGACGGGACAGGTCGCCTCGCCGATGAGCTTGCCGCGGCGGATGATCACATCAAGGTCCTGCATCGCAAGGGCAAGGAAGGCCTGAGCGCGGCCTATCTGGCGAGCTTCCGCTGGGGCCTCGAGCGTGACTATGACGTGTTGGTCGAGTTCGATGCCGACGGTTCACACCAGCCCGAGCAGCTGCATCGCCTGCTGGATGCGCTCGCGGCCGGGGCCGACATGGTCAAGGGGTCGCGCTGGGTCAAGGGTGGCTCGGTCATCAACTGGCCCTTCCACCGCGAGGCGTTGTCCCGAGCCGGATCGCTGTGGACCCGGCTGATGCTGGGCATGCCCGTCAAGGACGTCACCGGTGGCCTGAATGCCTTCAAGGCCGAGACCCTGCGCCGCATCATCGATGACATCGAGGCCGAAGGCTATGGCATCCAGCGAGACCTGACCTGGCACACCTATCAGAGCGGCATGTCCGTCGTCGAGGTCCCGATCGACTTCAAGGAACGCGAACGCGGCGACTCCAAGATGACCTCCGACGTCTTCTTCGAAGCGCTCAAGCAGACCACCAAGATGGGCATTGCCCACCGGCTCGGTCAGTTGCGTGGCCTGCGCGGCAAGGGCAGGCCGATCAGCCGATGAGCTCTCACCAGTTGCCGCCGTCCCGTCCCCGACGCCCGTCCCGGTCGTGGCTGCTGCCGCTGCTGCTGGTGCTGATCATCGCGGTCCCGCTGGCTGAGGTGATCGTGCTGTTGCGGGTCGGCAACTGGATTGGACTGTTGCCCACGATCGGCCTGCTGATCGTGTTCGCCGTGCTCGGCACCTGGTTGTCCCGCCGCGAAGGCGGGAAGGCCTGGCAGGGCATGAACGAGGCCCTGCGCACCGGTGAGTTCGCCAGCGACAAGATCGCGGACGCAGCCATGATCCTCGTCGGTGCATTGTTGCTGGTGTTCCCGGGTTTCCTGACCGACGTGGTCGCGCTGTTGTTCCTGTTGCCGTTCACCCGACCGTTGATGCGACGGCTGCTCGGCTGGTCCATCGCCCGCCAGGCTCGCAAGCCGGCACCCGAGGCGGGCATGTTGCCGCCTTTTGGGGTGCCGGGCATGCCGGGGATGCCCGGGTTCGGCTCCCCGACAGATGAGCCGGGACCACAGCACAACCAGGGCGATGTGATCGCCGGTGAAGTCATTGATGACGATCCAGCCGGCGACGACCCCACCAACCCGCCACCGAGGGAGTCCCGATGAACCGGATCGTGTTCGCCATCGCCATCTTCGCCCTCAGCTTCGTCGTCACGAGTCAACTGTTGACGGTGTTCCGCGACGAAGCCACGTGGGTCACCTGGGTCGTGCTCTTCCTCGGCATCTTCGGGTTCCTCGGCATGCTGCAATACCGCGCCCGGAACACCCCACGTCGCTGACCCGTTGCGTCGAGCAGCGTCGGGTCAGCCGACGCGGGCCAGTGCGATCGTGATGTTGTCGCTGCCGCCGAGGTCGTTCGCCCAGCGGACCATGCCTTCGGCCAAGGCGAGCGGGTCGTCACTCGCCTCCGCCGCGCGTACGCCGGCGAACGCGTCGGCCAGGTCCCGTTCGTCCGAGGCGTAGTTCCAGAGCCCGTCAGAACACACCAGCAGCCAGCCCGGCCCGGTCAGTTCGAAGCGGCGCGCGTGCGGGTCCAGGTTGGGCGCATCCACCCCCAACCACCGGGTGATCGTGTGCGCGATCGGCGTATCCTCCGCGTCCGCGCGTGGCACCCCAGCTGCGATCAGGATTTCCGCCATCGAATCATCGGTGGTCAGCATCCGCGGTTTCCCATCGTCGGGGAAAAGATAGACCCGGGAGTCGCCGATACCCATGGTCCACACGACCGGCCCCGACACGACCGCGCCGGCGATCGTGCAGGCGCCGGCCCGCACGGAGTGCCGTTCGGCTTCACGCATGACCGCTGTTTGTGCTTCCCGGATCGCCCGATCGAATGTCCGCCCGGCCGCGACCACAGCGCTCTCCTGGCCACCCAACCCCTTGCTGAACGGGGCCGCCAGGATCGCCAGCGCGGCTCGTGCTGCGGCTAGGGAAGCAACGTCGGAGTCCGGGGCGGAGGTCACGCCATCACACACCACCAAGGCGGCATGGGAACCCTGTGGCTCGGTCGCGGCCAGCGCCAGCGCATCCTCGTTCCCACGGTCCACCTGGCCACGGTCGCAGACACCGGCGACCCACGATGCCGGAGCGCGGACAAAGTGATGGCGATCGCCCTGCTCGTCCTGCACCGGTGTCGAGACCGCTGCACCACAGGCCTCGCAGAATCCGGCCTGGGTCAGCATGGGGTGCCCGCAGCGCTCACAGTGCGTCAGGCCCACGGGAGAGCCTGGCTCGGCCGTCATCGCAGGGTCCAGCCGCGCACCGCGTTCGCCCGGTTGACCATGTCGATCCGGTCCTCGGGAATCAGGGCCTCCCGGGCCAGAGCCCGATACGAGGTCTCCAGAGCGCTGCGCACCGACGACTCCTTGGCCTCGAACGGGCCGATGGTGCCCTGTTGGGGGCCCTTGCGGTCGATGAGCTGCAGGGCTCGGGTGAGGACACGGGAGACAATCGTCTCGCGTTCAACAACGGGCAATGCCACCCCATCGATGCTGCGCAGGGCGGCGTCCAACGTCGCCACATCCGCGTCGTCGGTGCCAGCGAACAGATCCGCACGGAAACGGCGCGATTCGACATAGCTCCGGCTGCTCGGCGGGACCATGTCGAGGGCGCTGGTCGCATCGGCGATATCGCTGCGGGCGACGCGGACGCGGGCCAACCCGAAGGCGGCCGGCGCGACATAGGCGGCATCGGTCTCCGCACAGGTCCGATAGAGATTCTCGGCGACCTCGAATTGCTCATCGGCCTCACAGGCCACGGCCAGTGCGAGCTTCGGAGCGAGCTCACCGGGCACCTGCTGATAGACGGTGTTGAACGCCTGCTTGGCCCGGGTCGCGTCGCCCGCCTGGAGCGCGGCGAGCCCGCTCAACCACAGCGCACGCCACTCCCAGGGGTCGGCCTGCAGCATCGCCTGGGCGCAGGCTTCCGCATCAGCAGGGTTGCCCGCCCGCAGGTGTTGCTCCCCGCGGGCAAGCCAGACTTCAGCCGATTCGCCGGGGGCCTCGGCCAATTCCTCAAGGCGCAGGGTGGGATCGGTCTCGGCGAGGTTCTGCAGCCAGGCGTACTGTGCGTCGCTCGGGTCCGGTTTCAATGCCGGCAACTCGTCCCAGGTCATCCGCTCGGTCGAGGCGGCCGGGTTCGCGAAATAGAGCGAGGTTGCCGTCGTGTGGGCAGCACCAGGGTTCTTCAGCGCGACAACTTCGCGCAGTACGCCGAGCGCCTGGGCGCGCAACTCGTCGGCGGAGCCGAACCGGTCATCCGGATTCGGGGCACAGCACTTGCTGAGCAGCCAATAGAGAGAGTCGTGTTCCTGGAACAGGGGAGTGTCGGCAGGGTCGGGGAGGCTGTGCAGATAAGTGGTCTGATAGCCCCGGAACTCATAGCACAGCACCAACAGGGTGCGGCCGATCGTATAGATATCGGAGGCGACGCTGGTGCCCTGCCGCGGGACCTCCGGTGCCTGATAGCCCACGGTGCCATAGATCGCGGAACCGTCGTCGTCGAGGTGGCGTACGCCGCCCAGGTCGATCAGCTTGACCGCGTCCCCGACCTGGATCAGGTTGTCGGGCTTGAAATCGCAATAGACCATGCCCTGGTCGTGGAGGTATTGGAACGCCGGCAGGATCTCGATGATGTACGCCAGCGCCTGGTCGACCGGAAGCGGTTCATAGACCCCACCATTGGCGGCCATCCGCTCCTTGAGGATGTCCTTGAGCGACTGACCGCCCACGAACTCCATGACGATGTAGCCGGCTTTGTCGTGGGTGACGAAGTTGTAGATCTGGACGATCGAGGGATGATCGACTCGGGCCAGGAAGCGCTGCTCAGCGATCGCTGCTGCCAGGGCGTCCGGGTCAGCGGAGTTGAGCAGGCCCTTGAGCACGACCCAACGATCGGAGACGTTGCGATCCTGC
>JAUNUL010000220.1:0-3847 GCA_030538175.1 Propionibacteriaceae bacterium
TGGGCCCAGGGCGAGAAGCTGGTGGCGAACCAGCCGGCCGCCGCAGAAGCCTTCGCCGAGATGAAGAAGCTCATCGACGCCAACGCGACCCAGCCGAACCCCGGTGCGACGAACCGTCAGCAGGCCGCTGACCTGTTCAACAACGGCAAGCTCGGCATGATGCTCAGCCACTCCGGCCTGCTCAAGGTCACCCGCGAGAACTACCCGCAGACCAAGTTCGACGTCGCCCCGATCCCGTCCAAGGGCGGCGACCCCGTGGCCTTCGGTGTGACCGACTTCATCGTCGCGTTCGACAACAAGGATGCGAACCGCAAGGAAGCCACCAAGCAGTTCCTCGACCTGATGTACAGCGACGAGTTCTATGAGGGTTGGTATCAGGGCACCGGTCTGCTGCCGGTGACCAAGAGCATGATCGCCAAGGGTCAGTCGGAGGACAAGGACAACGCCAAGTTCTATGAGGCACTCGGCTATGTGAAGTTCCTGCCGGTCGGCAACCCGCAGTGGGACGTGCTGCAGAAGTCGCTGCAGGGCACCGCTGGCACCATTGCGAATGACACCCCGGAGACTGTGCTGGGCAAGGTCCAGGCTCAGCTGGACGCTCAGGGCTGATTTCACTGGTGGGGGTGTCCGGCGTCGGGCACCCCCACTGTTCGCAGTGTGGCGCCGGTCGCACGTTGGCAGCAGGAGGACAACCGATGAAAGCCACCCGGTCCGAGGGCAGGCGTGAGGCGCTCAGGGCATTGCCCTGGCTCACTCCGACGCTGGTGCTCATCGCGGCGGTCGTGATCTATCCCGCCGGTCTGATGGTGTGGACGGCGTTCCAGAAATACAGCAGCTATGGCGTGGAGCTCGGACCCGCCGGCTGGAACAACTTCATCGGTCCCGCCGGGGCCTTCACGTTCCCGACCGTCCCGATGGGCCGGATCTGGATCAACACGGTCGTCTGGGTCGCCGTGGTCGTCGCGATCACGTTGTTGCTCTCCCTCGCCGTGGCGCAGTTCCTCAACCTCAACTTCCGCGGCCGCAAGCTTCTGCGGCTCGCGATCATCCTGCCGTGGGCCTCGTCGGTCGTCATGACCACGACGGTCTTCAACTATGGACTCCAGACCGATGTCGGGCTGTTCAACCGACTCCTGGTCGACACCGGCATCCTGCCCGCCGCCGTCGGGTTCACCAAGAACCCCACCTATGCCTTCTGGGTCGCGGTCTTCGTGGCCATCTATGTCTCGTTGCCGTTCACGACCTACACGATCCTCGCTGGCCTGCAGTCGGTCCCCGATGACGTGCTCGAGGCCGCCCACGTGGATGGTGCCAACGCCTTCCAGCGCTATTGGCGGATCGTGTTCCCGATCCTGCGTCCCTCCATCGCCGTGGCCACGCTGATCAACATCATCAACGTTTTCAACTCGCTGCCGATCCTCAAGATCCTCAACGAGACCCCCGGCTATAACACCGGACACACGACGACGACGCTGATCTTCGAATACAAGGCCCAGCTGGGCCCGGGCGTGGCCAGTGCGCTCTCCCTGGTCAACTTCGCCTTCTGCCTGGTGATCATCGCCATCTATCTGGCGGTCGTTCGCCCCACCAAGGAGGTGTCCTGATCCATGGCTCGGCGTACTGCCCGCTATCGCGGCATCCACATGCAACCCAGCCCCTGGCTGATCGCGATCGGCTCCCTGCTGATCGTCACGTTCTTCACATTTCCGTACGCACTGATGCTGCTCAGCTCGCTGAAATCGCAGGCCGACATCATGAAGATCCCGCCGGACTATCTGCCGGCGGAACCGATGTGGAGCAACTACTTCACGGTGTGGGGTTCCAACGTCGCCCCCGGTCGCGCCTTGTTGGCGACGACGGTCATCGCGGTCGGCGCCACGCTCCTGGTGCTGATCGTCGCAACACCGGCGGCGTACTACATCGCCCGCTTCCGCTTCCCGGGCCGCCTCGCGTTCCTGCTGCTCGTGCTGATCACGCAGATGCTCCAGCCGACGGTCCTCGCGGTCGGTCTCTATCAGGAGTTCGTGGGCTGGCGTGGGCAGATGGTGTGGGTTGCGCTCATCCTGATCAACGGCGCGTTCAACCTGTCGTTCGCGATCTGGATCATGCAGGCGTTCTTCGCCTCCATCCCGAAGGAGATCGAGGAAGCCGCGTTGATCGACGGGGTCGGGCGACTCCAGGCCCTCTTCCGGATTGCGCTGCCGCTGGTCTGGCCCGGCATCGTGACCGCGATCGTGTTCGTGTTCGTCAACACCTGGAATGAGTACGCCGCAGCGTTCGTGCTGGTCCAGGACCCGAGCCTGCAGCCGTTGACCGTGGCCATGCCGCGCTTCCTCGGCCTCTATGTTCGCGACTGGCAATACCTGTTCACCACGGCGCTGGTCGCGATCGTTCCCGTCATCATCCTGTTCGGCATCATCGAGAAGCGGTTGATCGGCGGCCTGACCGCCGGCGCCGTGAAATGAGGCATTGGTCATGATCGAGTTCGGCACCGGTGGTTGGCGCGCGATCATCGGGGATGGCTTCACCAAGGCGAACGTGCGCCTCCTCGCCCAGGGCCTCAGCAACCGCATGTGGGCCGAGAAGGTCGTCGACAAGGGCACGGTCGTCGGCTATGACCGGCGCTTCCTGTCCGAAGAAGCTGCGCGGTGGGCGACCGAGGTCTTCGCGGGCAACGGCATCCACGTGCAGTTCGTGAATCGCCCCGTGCCCACGCCCATGCTCATGTGGACGGTCCGCAACCTGGAGTGTGCGTACGGGATCGCGGTCACCGCCTCACACAATCCCGCCCTCTACAACGGCGTCAAGGTCTTCACCGCCGGTGGACAGGACGCGGCCGCGGAGGTCACCGACAGTCTCGGCGAGGCGATCAATGCCCTGACCGACGATGACGTCCGCTCGATCCCGTTCGACGAGGCAGCCGCCTCGGAGCTGGTCACGATGCAGACGTCGATCAACTGGTATCTCGATTCCATCATCGACTCCCTCGACATGGAGACCATCCGGCACCGCCACCTGCACATCGTTCTCGACCCGATGTTCGGGGTCGCCCAGACGGGTCTGCAGACGATCCTGATGACCGCCCGCTGTCAGGTCGATGTGATCAATGACCGCCACGACACCCTGTTTGGTGGCCGCATGCCGTCTCCGACGAGCGGCACCCTCGACCACCTTCGCCACGAGGTCGTCAAGCGTGGCGCGGACCTTGGCATCGCCACCGACGGGGATGCGGACCGGCTCGGGATCATTGATGACACCGGTGCGTTCCTGCATCCCAACCAGCTGCTCGTGCTGCTGTATGACTATCTGTTGCGCGGCAAGGGCTGGACGGGTCCGGCGGTGCGGAACATGTCGACGACGCACCTGTTGGATCGGGTCGCAGCCGCGCATGGTGAGCAGTGTTACGAGGTGCCAGTCGGCTTCAAGTGGATTTCGGCGAAGATGGCCGAGACCGATGCCTGCATCGGCGGTGAGTCCTCCGGTGGCCTGACCGTCCGCGGGCATATCGCCGGCAAGGATGGGTTGTACGCCGGGTCGCTCCTCGTCGAGATGGTCGCCGCGTCCGGGCGCAAGTTGTCGGAGCTGTGGGCGGACATCGAGGCGCGGTATGGCCGACTCGAGATGGTCGAACGGTCCTTCGGGTTCAACGCCGCCCGGCGCGCGGAGCTTCAGCGTCGGGTGTTCGTCGATCGCGACCTCCCCGAGTTCTCGCGCCCGATCGAGCGCATCTCCTGGGACGACGGCTGCAAGATCTATTTCGCCGACGGTGGGTGGGTGACCGTGCGGTTCTCCGGCACCGAACCCGTGCTGCGGGTCTTCGCCGAGGCCGAAACGCTGGCGGAGGCCG
>JAUNUL010000220.1:3857-5239 GCA_030538175.1 Propionibacteriaceae bacterium
GATCTGGAGGCGTGATGGGGTCGGTCACCAAGGTGGTGGTGATGGCGCGGGGGCTCGGCTCCCGCATGCGTCGTGAAGCCGATGCCGCGCTCACCAACGAACAGGCCGCAGCGGCAGCGTCAGGAGCCAAGGCGATGATGCCGGTCGCGAGCGGGCGGCCGTTCCTCGACCACGTCCTCACCCACCTCGCCGATGCCGGCCTCGTTGATGTCTGCCTCGTCATCGGCCCTGAGCACACCGCGATCCGCGACTATTACGACCAACTCGACCCCCAGCGCGTACGCATCAGTTTCGCCGAACAGGCCCAGCCCCGCGGCACGGCCGACGCGGTTGCCGCGGCCGGGGAGTTCGTCGGCGCGGACCGATTCGTGGTGGTCAACGGGGACAACCTGTATCCGACCGCCTCGGTCCGGGCGCTGATCGCCGAACCGGGGCTCGCGACCGTAGGGTTCCACCCCGACGGCTTGGTCACCCACTCCAACATCCCCGTCGACCGGATCCGGGCCTTCGCGCTGCTCCAGACCGATGCGGCTGGCGAGCTGGTCAACATCGTCGAGAAGCCGACTGCCGAGGTAGCGGCCGCCCTGAGCGTGGCCGGGACGCCACTGATCAGCATGAACTGTTGGCTGCTCGGCCCGGCCGCGATCGAGGCGTGTGGTCGCATCGAGCCGTCGCCCCGTGGGGAGTTCGAGTTGGCGGACGCTGTCCGCGCGCTGCTGGCCGACCGCGTGCCGATCTCCGTCGTGCCGTCGCAGGAAGGGGTCTGGGACCTTTCCTCGCGTGGCGACGTGCAGGCCGTCACCGCTGCGCTGGCCGGTGATCGGGTGGCGTTGTGACGTCCGGGTGGCGGGTGCCCGGCCGGATCGAGGTCCTGGGCAAGCACACCGACTATGCCGGCGGCGACGTCCTGGTCTGCGCCGTCAACCAGGCAGTGACCGCCACGGGCACGCCGCGGACCGACGCATCGGTCGTCGCGCGGAGCAGTGCTTTCGCTGAACCTGTGACGTTGCAGCCGGGTGCGGGGGAGTCCCTGCCGCGCGGGCATTGGGGGCGGTACCTGCAGGTCGTGGTGGATCGGTTCACCCATGTCTTCGGACCGCTGCCGGGGATCGATCTCGAGCTGTCGTCCACGCTGCCGTTGGCGTCCGGGATGAGCAGTTCGTCGGCGTTGTTGGTGGCGTCGGCGCTCACCTGGGCGGATGCGGTCGGGCTGCCCAGTACGCCGGCTTGGAGCGACCTAGTGGGGGACTGCCGCCTGCGCCTCGCGTCGTTCCTGGCGAGTGTCGAGAACGGTCGCGGGTTCGGCGAGCTCGACGCGCATGCCGGGGTGGGTACGCTCGGCGGCTCCGAGGATCACCTCGCGATGCTGTGCGCGGAGGACG
>JAUNUL010000221.1 GCA_030538175.1 Propionibacteriaceae bacterium
AAGGTTCTCGGGCATGAAGTGGTTGGTCGCCACGAGCGGGATGTTCCGGGCCCGGGCGCGGGTCGCCAGCAGCCGCGTGACCAGGAAGTGGCCCTGGATATGGATGACATCGGGTTGCACCTCATCGAGGATGCGATCGATCCGACGACCGATCTCCCAGGGCAGGCAGATCTGGAACTGCTCGACCAGCGGATATCGGTGCGACGGCAGACGATGGACGATCACCCCGTCCTGCTCTTCCACGAAAGGACGACCCGTCGTCGAAGGCGCAATCACGTGGACTTCATGGCCGCGACCCAGCATGCCGATCGCGAGCCGTTCGGTGAATCGCGCGGCACCGTTGACGTCGGGGGGATAGGTGTCGTGACCGATGAGGATTTTCACCTCGGGATTCCTTCCGTGGGATGCCCGGTGCCCGGGCCAACTTGTTGCTCGAACGCCTTGGCGGCGTCCGGGTGATACTTGGACAGCAGGGTCACACCCCAGGAGGCCAGTGCCCCCATTCCGACCATGCCGACGGCGGACAGCAGGTCGATGTTGCGTCCTTCGCCGAGGACGACGATGCCGAAAGCTACCGCGATCAGCGGGTCGATCACGGTCATCGAGCCGACCACGATCTCGGCCGGACCGGAGGCGTACGCCTGCTGGATGAACCACGCCCCCACCGCATAACAGGCGAACAGGCCCGCGAGACTCAACCAGAACATCGTCGGGCTCTCCCGGCCCTGCCGGAACAACTCGATGCTGGTTTTCATCAAGGCGGTGGCCAGTCCGTACAGGAATGCACCCGCGGTCGCCCAGGCCAGGCAGCGGAAACCGTGCGGGCCCTTCGCGCCGAGCACGACGAACACGACTGCGCCGATCCAGATCAGGATCGAGGCGATCAGGATCATCCGCATGTCGATGATCGTGTCGGTGGCCGCGGTCCGCGATGAGAAGAGCGTGAACGCCACGATGCCGACCACGGCCATGGAAATGGCCAGCCACATCCCCCTGGTCGGGCGGGAACGGTTCTTGCGCGCAGCCAGCAGCACAGCGAACGGCACCGCCAGGATGCCGACCGGTTGGATCACCGTGACCGGGGCCAGGGTCACACCGATCAGGTGCAGGCCCGCGCCGGCCAGGATGAGGACAGTGCCCAGCACCCAGATCGGCGTCCGCAGCATGCGCAGCACGCGCTGGAAGGTCAGGTTGCGATCCTCCCCAGCACGGAAGATCCGTTCGATGCCGGAATGCTGGAGGGTCGCCCCGAGCGCGAAACCAAGTGAGGCGAAAACGCCGAGCACAATGGCCAAAGGAATGTTCTGCATCAGGCGACCTGCCCCGCCCACCGGGTTCTCACGGGTCCACTGTCGCACGGACCACGCACCCGATCCCACCTTTGATCCATCGGATGTTCCCCGGAATGAACCCCTGTGACGAACCTCACGTTTGGGGGTGGCCGAGCACGTCGACGATTGCTTCGACCGCGGCGAGCAGTCGCGCCCGCAGCGGCCGGGCGGCATCGGCGAGCTCACGCTGCTCTGCGGCGTACTCACTGCGACCCGCCGCCGTCTCGACGGCCACCGCCGGCAAACCGAACGACGACACGTCATAGGGGCTCGCCCGCATGTCGAGCACCCGGATCCGGCGGGCCAGTTCGAAACAGTCGACGATCAGTTCTGAACCGATCATGGGGCTGAGCTTGTACGCCGACTTGTACAAGTCCATCCCCACGTGGAGGCACCCCGGCTGATCGAGGTCGACCTGGTTCTCTCGCGTCGGGACACAGTCGTTCAGCGGTTTCGCGGCCGGAGTGAAGAAGCGATAGGCGTCCACATGCGTGCAGCGGACCCCAACGTCGCGCAGCGTGGCGCTGATCTCCTTGGGTGCCAAGCGCAGCCCGATCTGTGGGTGGCGCACCTCCCCCGTCGACAGTCCGTCGACCATTGCCCATTCGTGCATGCCGAAGCAGCCGAACTGCGGTCTGCGATCGGTCGTGGCCCGAAGCAGAGCGAGGGTCTGGGTCACCGTCCTGCCACGCGTTCGCAGGATGGTTGCGGTGTCGAGGCGTACGCCGGCCCCCGCGCGGTGATGGTCCCGTTCAGCCAGCCACTCATCAGCGTCGACCAGGGTCACGCCATGACCCGGGTGCCAGCGGCGGAGTTGGTAGGGGCGATACGTGTAGTACTCGAACAGGAAGTCCTCGACCGGATGCTTGATGCCTCGGGTGCTGCGCCAGCGGTGCTCGGCGAGCAGTGCATCGACCCGTTCGTGGTGGGCGTCGCGGCGGGCGATCCACTCCGAGCGCTCCAGCGCTGCCCCTCCCGAGCGCTCGATCGCCACGGGCTCGGGCGCACCACTCGACTCGGCGGTCACGATGTCGCCGCGGCCACCAGTGCGGTCGCGGCAGCGGTGATCTCGGCCTCGGTCGTATCACGACCGAGGGACAGCCGCAGCGCGCCCACGGCGAGGTGGGGATCGATGCCCATCTCCAGGAGCGTTGTGGCAGGGGTGTGCACGCCGGAATGGCAGGCGCTGCCGGTCGACGCACCGACACCCGACACCGCATCCAGCAGGTCGCTGCCGATGCGGCCCGGAACCGCGACCATCAGGGTGTTCGGCAGGCAGTCGAGGGCGGGACTGATGCGAACGAGGCCTGTGATCCCCGCTGCGAGCCGGGTCCAGAGGGTTTCGCGCAGAAGCTGCTGGCGCGCCGCCGAGGCTTCCAGGACGTCGCGAGCGAGGTCCGCGGCGACACCCAAGCCGACGATGCTGGCGACGTTCTCAGTGCCGGGGCGCAGGCCGCGTTCCTGGCCTGCTCCGGTGAGCACGGGCGCGATGGCGGTGCCGCGGCGAACGAAAAGAGCGCCCACGCCCTTCGGCGCGTACAGCTTGTGTCCAGCAATGCTCAGCAGGTCAACCGCCAGATCCTCGACCGAGACGGGGATCTTGCCCACCGCCTGGGCGGCGTCGGCGTGCATCACTCCCCCGGCGCCGTGTACGCGGTCCGCGAGCGCAGCGACAGGTTGGATCGTGCCGACTTCGTTCTGAGCCAGGATGAGCGTGCCCAAGCCCACTGGACCGCTCGGCATGTCCGCCGGATCGATCCGGCCGGCCGCGTCGACCCCGAGTCGGTGCACCGTCCAACCCTGTCCGGCCAGCCCGGCAACCGGCTGCACGGTCGCGGGATGCTCGACCACCGAGGTGACGAGCGTACGCTCTCCCGCCACGCGGGCGACGCCGCGCAGGGCGAGGTTGTTGGACTCGGTGCCGCCGGAGGTGAAGGTGATCTCGTCGGCGTGGGCGCCGATCAGGGCGGCTACTTGTTCGCGGGCGGTTTCAACGGCCTGACGGGCGAGCCGGCCCTCAGCGGTCGTGCTCGACGGATTGCCGAACCTCTCCGTCAGGTAGGGCCACATGGCCTCGGCGACCTCAGGCGCGATCGGCGTGGTGCCGTTGTGGTCGAGATAGATCTGACGTGCCGACACGACGGCCACCTTCCCGAGGAATACGAACTCCGCAGTCGAACCTGTCCGACCCACTGTGGGATGTCAAGGCCGCGATCACCGAGGCGGTCAATGGAAAGTCCCTCGTTCGCGCCAGACCCCGGACTGGGAATCGAGCACACGCAAGCGGGGATCCGCCGCCACCAACTCGCGCGCGAACCCCTGCCGGGACCGCCACCCCCCGGTCAACGTGTAACCCACCGTCACCTCTTCCCCTTGCTGCAATATTCGTACTTTTGTTCTATTCTTGTCAGTGCGCCCTGATGAACTTGATCCCATGACCCACACCGGCACCATCGACCTGAGCGAGACGATCACCACGATCACCGCGCTGCTCAGCGCACGCGACCTGACTGGCCGCGACCTCGCCCTTACCACCGATGCTGCGGTGCTCGACCTCGTCACCGCAGCCGAACGAGTCCTCGGCCTGGTCATGACCGCGCGAGCCCGTGCCGTGCGCGAAATGGTGGAACGGCAAGCCGCCGAACACGAAGCCCACTGCACCCCGGCCGAGTTCCTGCACCGAACCAAAGCCCACACCATCCGACAGTCCCGTCTGATCGTCCGCGACGCGCTCCGCCAAGGGGCATACCCAGGCCTCATCACCGCCCAAGAACAAGGCCGCGTGTCACCAGACCAGGGATCCGCCATCGCCCACGCCCTGGATCAACTGCCCACCGACCTCGGCCCCGACATCACCACCCAGTGCGAAACCACCCTGATCAGTCTCGCCGCCACCCTCGACCCCGGCGAACTGCTCATCGCGGGCTGGCGGGTTCTCGAACACGTAGCCCCCGACCGCGTCGACGACATCCTCGCCAACCGACTCGCCCAGGAAGAAGCCCGCGCCCACGCCAACCGCGGCCTGCGCCTGACCGACGACGGCCACGGCAGCATGCACCTTAAAGGCCAACTCCCCATCACCGACGGCGAGGAACTCGCCACCGTCCTGAAAGCCCATGCCGAATCTGCCTGGAAACACCACCTCGACGACACCACCGGCGACACCGGACCCCGCGACCAGAAACAATTGCTCGCCGATGCCCTCATGACCGTCATCCGGAGCCACCAAACCCAGCGCCAAGGCCCCACCCACGGCGGCGACCGACCCCGGATCAACCTGCACCTGTCCTACGACGAGCTCATCGGCCGGCTCAGCGAGCATGACCAAGCTCGACCGCACGGCCAGAATCACCATCAGCCGACCATCCTCCAAGGGGCGATCCGAACCCAGCGGGCAACCCTGAACTCCGGTGCCCACATCACCGCCCGCGAAGCCCGCCGCCTCGCCTGCGACGCCGACCTGCTCCCCATCGTTCTCGACACCCACGGCGTCCCGCTCGACGTCGGCCGCGAACACCGCCTGGTCACCGCTCCCCTTCGCGCCGCCCTCACCGCCCGCGACCAAGGCTGCGCCTTCCCCGGCTGCGACCGCGGACCCACCGAATGCGAAGCCCACCACATCCAACCCTGGTGGGCCGGTGGCCCCACCAGCCTCAACAACCTCGTCCTGCTCTGCCCCCGCCACCACCGCCTCAGCGAACCGGACCGCCACCAAACCTGGCACGACAACAACCCCGACCGCTGGCACATCCGGCTCGCCAATGACGGGCTCCCGATCATCACCCCACCCCGCGGCTACGACCCCCAGCGCCAACCAATCCGCCACACCCGCTACGGCATCCTCCGCCAATGAGCCGAGACAGATCGCGCATCCTCCGCCAATGAGCCAA
>JAUNUL010000222.1 GCA_030538175.1 Propionibacteriaceae bacterium
GTCCTGGCGGGTGCTTTCTTCGCGCCCCGAACTGCGGCGGTCGGGATCGGCGGCGATCGTTCAACTCAATGTTCTGACCGCCCGCGGGGACTACTCCGTTGGGCTGGTTGACGGTACGAGTTTTGAGATGACCATCGGCGGTGATGGCGACCGAATCTGGGCCGCAGGTGTGCCGATCGCTGGAGGTTGGTTGGCGCGCGTCGAGGTGCTGCATGTGATGACCGTCAGTCGCCGGACCGACCAGCCCGAGTTGATATTGGGCGGCGAGGGGCTCGCAGTCGGTCGTCCGGTTTTTCTCGACGTCGTGGCGGAGAGCGGACACGTCGAGTCCGTTCGTCTTCCCGAGGTCGCGTCCATTCGTCGGGCGCTGCCGTGATGGGAGGTGAATTGTCCATGAATACACAGTTGGGATCGCTGTTGCAGGTTTCGCCTGGAACCTTCAGTATGCGGTCGGTTTCGGCGGTCTTGTTGAAGGTTTTGCCCTGTCCGTGAAGATCGGCGTGGCGTGTGAAGATAACTTCACGGCTCAATCGCTACTTGACTAGGCCATACATCGTTGGGTGTGAAGATGTGAAGCAGATCCGGGAAAGTGTTTTTGTTTTTCTATAGGGGGTGACTGCTACCCCTAGTTCAACTTCTACAGACTTTCCCCATTTTGCTTCACATCTTCACAGTCTCACTATAGCCCCTAGTCAACCCTGCAAAGATGGTGTGAAGATAGGTGTGAAGGTGTGAAGATAAGCCGACGACCAGGTGACTGCAGACAGAACAAGACCCGCCACCGTGATTGGTGACGGGCCGTGCTCAGTTGTTTGTGAGGGGTGTCAGGCGTCCTTCTTGACCTCCTGCTTCGTCGGCGGCTGCGGCGGCGCGAAGACATGGAACGGCTTGCGGGCTGCCTCGGTCAGCTTCACACCGCACCAGTACGTGCCGCGGCGGTCGGTGTCCTGGGTGAGTGCGGCGGCAGGGTACTTTTGCCTGAAGGCGCGCGCCATCGTCCGGGTGCTGATCGTCGCGGTTTCGTAGGTGTACGCGACATAGCCCAGGTACGCCTTCATCAACTCGTGGTTGTGCAGCGTCTCGGTCGGCTCGGTGGTTTCTTCGACGGCAAACTCGAAGAATTTGCCCATCGCGTCCTCCTCCTCCTTGTAGTGCTTGGTCGCGTCCACGATCGCCTTCGGCAACTTGTCCAGCCCTTCCTGGTAGTAGCGCATCGCGCCCTCCACGACCCACCACATGATCGCGTCACGTTCGTTGTCGTACATGTACCGGCCGAGGTTCGGATCGGGCTTCTCGGGCTGGTTGTTGAACGGGATCAGACGCATCCTCCGCCACCACGCCTTGCCGCCGCCGGAGGCGACTCTGGGCTGGTGATTGCCCTGCAAAACGACGAGGAAGGTCGGCGTGAACGGAAACGGCCGGCCGTAGAGCCAGCGCCCCTGCAACGTGTCGCCGCCGCTGATGTTCTTTGCCTGTGACTCGTTGAACTTATCGGTCGGCTCGACCTCGCTCATCAGCACCAGACGGGCGCCGCTCATCGCGGCCAGGTGCTGCTCGACGTTCTCGCGGGACTCGATCAGCAGGTCCTTGGGAACCACCACGGCGTAGGAGCCGAAGATGCGTCCCAGCAGCTCCCACATCACGCCCTTGCCGTTGCCGCCCTGGCCAAAACAGAACGGCAACAAGTGCTCGCGCACTTCGCCAACGGCCGCGTAGCCGACCAGCTTCTGCATCCAGCCGATGAGCTCGCTGGTGGCCTCTTCGTCGACTCCGGTTTTGCCCATCACGGCGAACGTTTCGCGCAGGAACTGCTGCCACCGCGGGGCCTCGGCGGCCGGGTTCGGGGTCGCCCTGGTAACCCTCGCGTAGAGGCTGGTCGGGTCGCTCGGACGCATCGCGCCGGTCCTCAGATTGACGATCCCGCGCGGGGTGTTCAGCTCGTGCGGAACCGAGTCGAACTGAGTGGACTCCACGACGAACTCCGGGCGTTTGGTGGCGAGCCTGACGACCGCCGACTGACCACCACTCGACATCTGCTTGCGGTGAATCTTGCGCAGCCACTCCGGCGCGTTGAACTTGGTCGCCTGCTGCTCCTCGGTGGGGTTTTCGGGGTCGGGGATCGAGACGTGTTCCAGCATTCCCAGGATGCGTCCCATCTGCCATGCCCTGTGATCGCTCGTGCGCATCACCCAGCGGGTACCGTCCCAGTCCGCCCACTGCTGAGCATCCACGACGAATTTCAGCCTGTGAGAGTGCCGCTCAGCGAACACGCTCGCGGCGGTGTCGTCCGGCCAGACGTCCGTGTGCATCGTCCGCGGAGCATCGGCGCTGGTTCCCCAGCCGCCCTCAGCGAGCGCTTCCTGGGCTGCCTCCGCATCGCCTTCGTGCCGCAGCATCGTCACGACCTCGGTCGGCGTATAGCTGACGCCAACCTCGAGCCCGGTGACCGGCGTGACCGCGATCAGTTCGCGGGGTTCTCCGGGGTTGGTTCCGGTGACCCGCACGCTGGCCGGGAGGTGCTCGCTGGGGTCGAGAAGCGAGTGATCGCCGGGTGCGATCCACCACGAGACACCCTGCGCCGTGGAATCGAAGCGGAAGCCCAGGTCATTCAGGATGTCGGCCCAGTTGGCCTGCCGGTCGTGATCATCGCCAGGGGAGACCGGCTCAGCCACCGCCGCCGGCACCAGCTTGGCAGCCGGTTTGATCCGTCCATAGCCCAGCGCATAGAGCGCCCGCCTGGCTGCGTCCACGTCACCCTCGTGGCGGGTGAGCGTGTAGTAGTCCATCGCGTCGAGCTGGGTCTTTTCGCCAGCACTCCACTGCGGCAGGTCTGACCGGCTGGAGTAGTTGGTGACTCGGATTCGGTCGGTGTCGTAGTGCAGCTTGGCGTGTGCGTTCTCACCGCTGCCGTTCGGACGGACCAACCCTCCCTTCGGGTGCTCCCACCAGCCGTCCGCCAGCATGATCTCTTCGAGGTCAGACCGCAGGATGAAGTCAGTGATCGGCGACTCGTGCTCGGCGTCCTCGCGGTCGACCTCGTCCAAGTCGTCGTAGAACCCGGGCACCGGAGGGGCGTAGTCCGGCGGAAGCTCGCGCCCGCTCCCGGTCCTGGTGCCGGCGATCCGGCGCACGCGCTCGCGGTGTTCCTCGGGCATCTCGTCGGTGACAGCACTGATCACCGCATGCAGCGCCTGCCGCTCCTCCCACGTGATCACCGGGATCTTTTCGCCAACCAACGGGATGTCACGGTGACCGAACAGCCTCCAGCCGTGCTGATCTTCGTGACACAGGCACCGGGTGCCGGGGGCAACGACTTGCCCGCCATTCGACCTGGTCTCGGCGTTGATCCTCCGCTGAGAGATCTCGTCGTAGCGCGCCGTCTTTGCGATCAGCGAGTCTCTTGCCGACTC
This sequence comes from Propionibacteriaceae bacterium, assembly GCA_030538175.1. Taxonomy (GTDB): domain Bacteria; phylum Actinomycetota; class Actinomycetes; order Propionibacteriales; family Propionibacteriaceae; genus Enemella. The sequence continues at coordinate 3,411 of JAUNUL010000222.1, forward strand.
TTTGATCTCGCGTGCCTCGTAGCGAACGTGAGCGTTCTCGATGTCCTTGATCCGGTCCTGCTCAACCTCTTCCGGGGTGGCGGGCCGGTGCGAGAGCTGGGTGTTGCCGGGCATGGTGACGCCTTCGGGGATTCCGCTCAACCTCCAGTAGATGTGCATCCCGCCGCTGTGCGATTCAACGACCTCACGAACACCGGACGCAGGGCGCCAACGACTGGACCGAGCTTGAATCCGTATGCGGTGGGGTTGACCCTCGTCCACAGCTCCTTGAGCCCGGCCTCCTCCATCGCCGCGTCCAGGGCGGGGACGAAGTGCATGCAGTCGTGCTCCAGCTCGGTCATCTCCAACATCTGGGCGGCACCGCCGCTGGCCGGTCCCATGACCGCACCGACACCGAGAACACGCGGGTGCTTGTTCGGCAGGTCGACCCACAGGTCAACAACCTCGTCCCAGTCCAGAAGGTCGGGGCGGTTCTTGACGTGATTCCAATCCTTGACTGCCGGGGCTTTGCCGCTTCCCAGCGGGATCGGGGCGATGCCGCCGAGCCACATCGGGCGCGCGACCAGGCCGATCAGGCGGTACTCCTCGCGCACGGTGGCCAGGTATTCGTCGGCGATGCGCGGCTTGTTGGTCTCAGCCAGGCGGAGAGCGTGCAGCTCCTCGAACAACTCTTCGAGGTTGGGGGCGTAGTCGTCCGGATCACTGCTCAGGATCTCCGCGCGCACCGCAGCGGCGTTGCGGACCGTGCTCACCTTGCGGGGCTTCTTCGCCGGGACAGGCGGCAGGCCGGCCTGGTCGATCTTCCCCTTGCGCTTCCTGGCCGGGGCGGTCTTGACCTCCGGCTGCGGCTCGGGCTCGGGCTCTGGGGTGGCAGTGGTGATGGGGATCACGGGGGCCAGCTCGGCCGCGTCGATAGCCGCCCATTCGGCGTCGGTCAACTCGTCGGTGGGGTACTCGTTGGGGTCGATGTAGTCGTTGTAGTCAGCAGACACTGGGCTGTCCTTCCGTTCGCCGGTTCACGTCCGGCACTGGTTCCGTTCGGGTAGTTTGGTCAGGCGGCCAGGGTGGCCGCGTTGGGTTCGGGGTCGGTGGTCTGGATCGTTGCCCAGACCCGGTTGAGAGCATCGGTCACGATGCGCTCTGCAGTATGGGGATCAGTGCCGGTAACGGCAAGTGGGTGCTCCCATGCCCAACCGCTGCTCCACAGATTGACTGACGCCATGCCGAGTGCCAGGCAGACCCGGCGGGCTTGTTCTTCGGTGGTGATGACCAGGCTGGTGCTGCCCTGCTGATAGCGGGGGATCCAGACCGGCACCGCTTCCGGGCTGCCGATCTTGCGTGCTGCCCACAAGATCAGACCGGTTGCGCCGGTCGCCTCGAGCACGGCCGGTGGTTGCGTCACGGTGACAGCCGGGGCCGGGCGGGAGGCCGCCTTGCGGCGGCGCTCCCGGTAGGCGTTCAGGTTGACGAGGTCACCCATGTCAGGCCACCTTCGACTTCGGCATGGGCTTCGGCGCGGGACCCCTGTTGACGTGGGCCGACGGTCCGTGCACCTTGAACACCGCTGCCTCGGCGGCCTCGCGGGCCGGTTCCCATAGCAGTTCGTGAGCCAGCGCCCAGCCTTCGGCTCCCCATCCGGGGACCAACTCGCCGAGGTCGACGCAGACGCAGTACCTGGTCGGACCAGCGTTCAGCAGGGCGCGCTCGACGTAGTCGTGTGCCGCCAGGTATGCGGTGTTGTAGACGGCCTGATTAGCGATGAGGTCGGACATGACAGCCGACTGG
>JAUNUL010000223.1 GCA_030538175.1 Propionibacteriaceae bacterium
GAGGTCGTGTTGGGAAGTTGCATGCCTGACCCATCCGGCACCACGTCGGCCGCGTGAAAGGAACGTCAGGTCCCCAGCGCGGTGCCTCAGTCCTTCGCGTGGGCCTCGATGGCGGCAACGAACTCCGCCGTGGGCTGGGCGCCGTTGATGACCGTGGTGTTGATCACGAAGAACGGCGTGGTGTTGATGCCGAGGCCGCGCCCCTCCTGGGTGTCCCGCATGACAGCCTCCTGCAGGGCCGGGTCGGCGAGATCGGCCTCGAAGCGTGCCAGATCGGGTACGCCGGCAGTCCGGGCCAGGTTCACCAGCGCCGCTGACGAGCGGTCCTTGCCGCCGTTGGCGAGGTCCTCGAAGACGGCGTTGTAGTACTCCCAGAATCGGCCCTGCTGTCCGGCCGCCCGCGCCGCCGTCGCGACGTTCGCGGACTCAGCGCTCAGGACGGCCAGATCGCGGTATTCGATCCGCAACGTCCCGTCATCGACATAGCGCTGCAGCTCCGGCAATGTCTGCAGCGCCCAGCGGCCGCAATAGGGGCACTGATAGTCCGACCACTCCGTCAGCACGACCTTCGCGTCGACGCGGCCCTTGGCCAGCGGGTCATCGGCCTGCCTGCGCGGGAGCTTCCGCAACAACTCGAGCACTTCGGGGTCTGGGGTTTGGCTCGCCTCGGGGGTTGTGCCTGCTGCAGGCGCGGGGCTGGCGTCGGAGGACGATGGCATCGACACGGCCGCCGGTCCGGGACCCATCTGATAGCCCAGGACGAAGGCCAGCACCACGCTCAGCACCCAGGCGAGCGCCCATGCGATCCAGCCCTTGCGCGAGCTCTCCTTGGGCGTTGCTTCGATCGATGACACGAGTCCCCCTGTGAGTGCGAAGCCCCAACCCTAGTCGGGGAGTTGCCACAAAGGTGCCTGCTGACCGTGGGGCCGGAATTGCTGGTGCGTTTGTGACATCTGCCACGATGGGCGGCGTCGCCCAGCGCGTCAGCGGCGCGTTGTGACGCCCGGCCTAAACGCCGCTGACCAGCGGCTGCCCCGCTCAGGGCGCGGCGCGAGGCTCCCTGAGCGCGTTCATCAGCGCCGTCCCGGCACGGTGGCGGAGGTGTGTCAAAGCGTGCCGCTATCTGAACTGCTGAGTTGGTGTGATCGTTCACCCGTGTTTAACTCAACGGCAAGATAACGATCTGATCTCAAGAAGGCGAAAGACCCTTGTCTGAAGATAACCACTTGCCCAAGCGCGCTGTGAGCGTGACCGACGAAGTCTCCGAAGAGACCCGCGTCGGGGCCTTCCGTGCAGTTGCCCGCAAGGTTGCTCTCCCAGCTGTGCTCGTCCTGGCAGTGTCCTCAGGCCTGGCGTTCGGTGGCCTGGTGCCCAAGGGTGCCGAGAACCAGAGCTTGAGCGCGGTTCCCGCTCCTGCTGCCGAACTGCAGGCACGGGATGCCTCCTCGGTTTCCCGCAACTTCGATCGCGCCTCCGCGGCCATCGATGAGGCGCTCGCCACTGACGAGAACGCGCAGGGCCAGGATGCGGGCGAAGCCGAGCTCGCCGAGACCAACCCCGCAGCTGAGGGGGTCGAGGTCAAGGACGCCGAGGAGGCCGAGGTCGCCCCGCGCGGTGAGGTCAAGCCGTTGACATCGATCTCGGTTTCCCCGGAGCCGGCTGCAGTTACCGGAAAGGCGTTCGCCACCGCGACCGTCAATGTCCGTGCTGAGGCCACTGCGGCGAGCGACAAGATCGCATCGGTTGCCGACGGGGAGTCCGTGGGCGTGACCGGCCGCACCGACAAGGGCTTCACCGAGGTGAATGTCAACGGTCGAACCGGTTGGATCTCGTCTGAATATGTCTCCAAGGACGCTCCGAAGGCGGATGCCCCCGCGGCGACCAAGGCGCCTTCGACCTCCTCGTCCCGTTCGGCGGCCCCTGCTGCCTCCTCGGCGGCCCCGGCAGCTCCGGCGGCCAAGGCTGCGCCCGCCCCGCGCACGAGCGGCAACTGCGCTCCGCTGCGTGGCCTTCAGCCGCGCACCGAGGCTGTCCACCAGGCGCTGTGCGCCAACTTCCCGGGCGTCAGCTCCTATGGCGGCGTCCGCGCCGACTGGGACGTCGAGCATCCGTCGGGCCGCGCGCTGGACGCCATGACCAGCAACCAGGCAGTTGGCGACGCCGTCGCGAACTGGGCCCGGGCAAATGCCGGCACCTATGGCATCACTGAGGTCATCTGGAACCAGCGCATCTGGACCACCCAGCGTGCTGGCGAGGGCTGGCGCATGATGAGCAACCGCGGGTCGGCCACGGCCAACCACCAGGACCACGTGCACATCAGCGTTCGCTGAGTTGTCTGACTGCCGCGTCGAGCCGGGTCGGAGTGTTTCGTTCACTCCGGCCCGGTTCTGGCGTTCCTGGGGGTACGCCGCATTCGCGCATTCCCGCACTGATTCCTTCCGGCCCGGTGCCCTGGCGGTGGTGACGCAGCCACTGCCACGACACCCCAACCTCAACACAGCGCACCGACGTGCCTGCGCATCGGCGAGTCAGAGTCAGGTCGGCAGGTGGGCGGTGAGGACGCCTCTGAGCAGATGGATCCGCCTCGGCAACCAAGGCCCCGTCTGGCCCGAGGATGTACGCCCGCCGCTTGCTGCTTTCTCAAGTCCGCCCACAGCTCGGCCGCCAGCCTCGGAAATGCCTTCGTGAGGAGCTGCCGTTCACGTGACCAGGATCACGTGATCAAACTCTCATGCCCAACTCTTAGAATTTTGGAACGGCAATTCGGAAAAGATGTGGTAAAGGGATATGGTTTATCACAGGACAGAGGGAAAACGGGATATTTTCTTCTGTTGGTCGCCACCTAATCGCAAAAAGGATTTGATCTCGTCATGTCGTTCGCCAAGAATTTCCGTCAGCGCCGTGCCAATGTTCGCGCCAACCGTGCGATGGAGCGTGCGATCAGGACCGCGGGTTCTCCGGCCATGCGCGATGAACTCATCGTCGCTGCTCAGCGCGCCGGTCTTCGCTGACCGTCACCACGCCAAAGCCCCTGCAAGTGCGGGGGCTTTTTCGCTGCCCGGAAGCGGCCAAGCGGGGACTGGGCAGGTGGGGATGCGGCGTACTCGACCGCAGTTGACACGCTGGGTCTGACTCCCTGCGTCAGTCGTCCCACCGCGCTGGCGCCAGAACCCCTTCCGGTGCCGCCGTCACCAGCCGGATGGCCGCCAAGAATTTCCGTCAGTGCCGGCCCAGCCGGTCACAGGACGCCGCTGGCCCAGAGCACGCCGGAGCTCGGGCCGAGCCGGGCGGCGTACCCCAATGCCTGCGAATCACTCAACCCCGCGACATAGTCGATGACCCCACGACCACGTGCCATGCGCGCGATCTCGGAGTCGCCGGTGTGGCCGTCGAGCCATTCCGGGTGGCTCTCCCGGACGCGGCGATAGCCCTGCTCGGCGAGCTCGACCAGCTCCAGCAGCAGTCGAGGGGCGCGGCGGGCATCGAAGCGGTCGGACAGCCACGCATCGAACGTGTGCACCAGCTCCGCCAACACCATCGACTGCCCCCGCTGCACCATGGCCAGGTCGGGGCGGTGGAGCACGAAATATTGATGCACGAACTTCAACACCTGGATCTGGTGCCAGGCCAATGCGCTGACGGTCACCACCGGCTCCCGGGAGCACCGCGGCGCCGGGTTCATCACCAACGCCGACGTGAAGTTGTCGATCCAGCGCCCGATGAAGTCTGAGATCGTTGAATCGGCGGACCGGGATCCGTCATAAGGCGTCACCAACATGCCGTCGACCAGTTCCTCGCCGATCACCGTCACTGCTGTGCGGAACACCTCGTCGTCATAGACCCAGCCATCCTTGTCGGCCGCTCCGCGGCGCATGCGCTCCAGGCCGGCACCGGGTCGCCGCCACAGGGTGGCAAGCTCGGCAGCGGGCATCGCCGCCCATTCCGCAGAATTCGCCAGCCAAGCGCGGAATTCTCCAGAAATAGGCGAAAACTGCAGCACTCCGGAGCGGTGGAAATCCTCCAGGTCATGCAGTGAATAGGCAATATCGTCGGCCAGGTCCATCACTGAACATTCCAGCGTCTGTCGGCCTGCGGGCAGCCGGAAAGACTCGATCAGTTCGGTCATTTCGATGAGATCGAGCACGTACGCATTGAATTTCGCCGACCCGGAACCGTGGGCGCCCGCGTTGGCGCCCCGGGGTGGGTCCTCCCATGTCGCGGGGTGGGGGTTCGGGACGTGGTGACGTCCCCACGGATATTTCAGGACAGCCGCGCGCACCGCGGCGGTCAGGTTGAGGCCATCGGCGCCGTCGCCGTGGACTTCGAGCTCGGTCATGATCCGAAACGTCTGCGCGTTCCCCTCGAAACCGTCGGCCAGCCCGAAATCCTCCCGGGCGATCCGGTCCAGCGTCCGCTCCCCGTTGTGCCCGAAGGGTGGGTGCCCGAGATCGTGCGCGACCGCACCGGCCTGGGCAACCACGTGATCCAGACCGCCCCACCGCTCGATCGCGACCGGGTCGGCCACCTGGCGTACGCCCACCGAGAGCGAGCGGGCAAGGGCCGTCACCTTGATCGAGTGACTCAGCCGGTTGTGCAGGACGCTCTCGGTCGAATCAGCGTTGACCACCTGAGTGACGTCAGCGAGCCGACTGAAGGCTGGGGCGAACCGCAGCCGCTCCAGGTCCACCCGGAACTCCGACTCCGCCCCCGCGGTCAGCGGCTGCCAGAGGTGGGCTTCCGGGCGGCGGCGCGCGATCCGCGCCTCTGCCAACTCCACCATTTCCAGGGGCTCTGTGTTCGAGTCGGCCATGGTCAGAACCTACACGGATCACGTTCGTTCAGGCTTGCCGCCAGTTGGTCTCGCCGGGGCCGACGATCGACTGCGGTCAGCGCGGCACAGTCCTAAGGTGGAGCCATGAACTCGACGCCTGTGGACCCGACCGCTACGTCTGCGTGGCAGACCCTCTCGACCCTGCATGCCAACCTCACCCCGGACCTGCGCGGCTGGTTCGACGCCGATCCGGACCGCGTGCGCTCGCTGACCTTCACCGCCGGCGACCTGCACGTTGATCTGTCGAAGAACCTGATCACCCCCGAGGTTGCTCGGGCGCTCATCGATCTCGCGGAGGAGGTCGGGCTGACCGAACGCATCGAGGCGATGTTCAACGGTGAGCGGATCAACGTGACCGAG
>JAUNUL010000224.1 GCA_030538175.1 Propionibacteriaceae bacterium
AGCCGGGCCGATCTCTACCCTGGGTGATTCACGATTCCACGTCACCGAAAGGACGTCCCCGATGTTTCCCGTCGCGCTGACCGGCGCACCCAATGTCCAGCTCTGGGCCAACGAGCACGAGATCGAGCCCGCGGCGGTCCAGCAGCTGCGCAATATCGCCGCGCTGTCGTGGACCCATGGTGTCCGCGTCATGCCCGATGTCCACCTCGGCAAGGGCGCGACGGTCGGTTCGGTCATCGCGATGAAGGATGCGGTCGCCCCCGCGGCGGTCGGTGTCGACATCGGCTGCGGCATGGAGGGTGTGCTGACCTCGCTCACCGCCGATGACCTGCCCGACGACCTGGGCGGTCTGCGCCGTTCGATCGAGGACGCGATCCCGGTCGGTTTCCGCAGCCACAAGCAGGCGGTCGATCTGCGCCCGCTCGAGGGGCTGCTGCCCCGCGTACTCACCGATCAGTGGGGCAAGCCTGACCTGCGGCCGTTCTGGGCGCGGTTCGAGACGCTCACCGACTACGTGCAGAAGCTGCATGGCCGCTCGCACGTGCAGCTCGGCACGCTCGGCAGCGGCAACCACTTCATCGAGATCTGCCTCGACACCGAGGACCGGGTCTGGCTGATGCTGCACTCGGGGTCGCGCAACATCGGCAACGAGCTGGCCAAGGTGCACATGGAGACCGCGCGGAAGCTGCCGCACAACCAGGACCTGCCGGATCGCGATCTGGCTGTGTTCCTGGCGGGTACGCCCGAGATGGCCGCGTATCGCAACGATCTGATGTGGGCGCAGGAGTACGCGGCACGCAACCGGGCGGTCATGCTCGCGCTGCTCATGCGGATCTTCGCCGAGAAGTTCGCGGCGGCCGATGTGACGTTCGACGACCCGATCTCCTGCCACCACAACTATGTGGCCGAGGAGCTCGTCGACGGCGTGCCGATGCTGGTCACCCGCAAGGGCGCGATCCGGGCGGGTGCCGGTGACATGGGCCTGATCCCGGGCTCGATGGGCACGCGGTCCTATGTGGTGCGTGGTCTGGGCAACGAGGAGTCGTACCAGTCCGCATCGCACGGTGCCGGCCGGGTGATGTCGCGGACCAAGGCCAAGAAGACGTTCACCATCGCCGACCTCGTCGCCCAGACCGCGGGCGTCGAGTCGCGCAAGGACGCCGGGGTGCTCGATGAGATCCCGGGGGCGTACAAGGACATCGACAAGGTCATCGAGGCCCAGCGGGACCTCGTCGAGGTCGTCGCGACCCTGCGTCAGGTGGTGTGCGTCAAGGGCTGAGGGGGCAGGTGTTGAGGGGTACGCCGGCTGGTGGTGGAGTGCGAGGGCGGCTGTGCGTCGAGGGCGCGGAGCGTCAGCCCAGCACGAAGCCGGCGAACAGGCCGGCGGCGCAGATCAGCTCCGCGATCCCGGTGGCTTTGAGCACCGCGATCAGGTCCTTGCCCACGGCACCCTTCATGACCCGCAGCAGTGCCGGCACGAGTACGGGCACAAAGATCAGCCCGAGCAGGGCCCATACGGTTGTCGTCACCGCCGCGCCCACCACGGCGATGGCGGTGGCGATGACCAGCCCGGCGTACAGGGCGCGGGTGCCGGAGTCGCCGAGTCGGGTGGCGAGCGTATGTTTCCCGGACGCGGCATCACCGCTCAGGTCGCGCAGGTTGTTCGCAACCAGGATCGCGCAGGCCAGGAAGCCGATCGCGCAGGCGACCCACACCGACGCCACCGTCCACTCCCCGAGCTGGACAAAGGTGGTGCCGCAGACCGCGACGAGCCCGAAGAAGACGAAGACGAACACCTCACCGAGCCCGAGATAGCCATAGGGGCGTTTGCCGCCGGTGTAGTACCAGGCCGCCACGATGCAAGCGGCGCCCACGGCCAGGAACCACCAATGCCCCGACCAGATGGTGAGCGCGAGCCCGGCGATCCCGGCCAGGGCGAAACACGCGAAGGCGGCGCGCTTCACGGTTTTCGGGGCGGCAGCACCCGAACCGACGAGCCGCATCGGGCCAACCCGGTCCGCGTCGGTGCCGCGGATGCCGTCGGAATAGTCGTTGGCATAGTTCACCCCGACCTGCAGGGCGAACGCCACCACGAGACACAACACGGTCATGCCGAGGTTGAAACCGCCGAAGAACCACGCGACACCGGAGCCTGCGAGGACCGGCGAGAGCGCCGCCGGCCATGTACGCGGGCGTGCACCCTCGAGCCAGTCGGCGAACGTCGCGCCGGTCGGTGCTGCTGCTTCGGTCACAGTTCTTCCCTCTCCGCCGGCCCGGACTCCCACCAGGCGATCAGTTCCTGCCGGTCGATCTTGCCGCTCGCGGTGGTGGGCAGGTGGGGGTGTCTCAGCAGACCGCGGGGTCGGGCGGCCGGCTCGAGAGTATGCAACCGGTCACGCAGCGTGGCCAGCGGGAGGTCGGTGGTGAGCGCGGCGACGATCCGGGTGCCCCATTCCGGGTCGGGTACGCCGACCGCCGCGCCCTGCGGGTCAATCCTGTGGAGGGCCTTTTCAACCGCCGCCAGGTCCACGTTGACACCGCCGGAGATCACCACATCGTCGATCCGGCCGAGCACTTCGAGGCGGCGGGACGGCTGGTGTACCCACCGGGCGCGATCGCGGGTGAGCAGCGTGCGGAAGGGCGCAGACGCAACCGGCGCGGGGTCGGCGTACGAACAAGGGGGCTCGCTGACCAGGACCTCGGCGGTCAGGTCGGGGCGCAGCCGGTACCCCGAGAAGACCACCGGCCCGCTGATCGACACCCTGCCGGACGCGTCGAGGGTGATGTCGACGTCGTCGAGGGGGACGCCGTCGTAGACGCAGCCGCCGGAGGTCTCGGACATGCCGTACGTGGTGATGACCCGCAGCCCTGCCGCCGCGGCCCGCGCGAGGACCGCGGGATCGGCCGCCGCCCCGCCGAGGAGGATTGCATCGAAGGCGGCGAGCCGAGCCAACACGTCGGGTTGCGGGAGCGCTCGGACCAACTGGGTCGGTACCAGGGACAGATAGTTGCGGGGGCTGGCGGCGCTGGCGAGGGCAGCGGGGTCGGGTAGGTCCTGCAGATCCCCGGCGCACTGGAACAGGTCGGTGCCGGCGGCGATGGCCCGGGCGATGACGAGCACGCCGGCGACATAGTGCGCGGGCAGCGCGAGCGTCCAGTTTCCGGGGCCACCGAGCCGGGCATGCGTGGCGGCCACCCCGGCGTGGATCGCGGCGCGGGACAGCACGACGCCCTTGGGCTCCCCGGTCGAACCGGAGGTGGCCACGACCAGCCCCGCATCGGCCTCGACCACCGGCTCCTCAGGGCGCAGCATCGCCAGCGCCGCGGTGCGGGCGCCGGGGTCGCTCGGCAGCGGGGCGAGTGGGGGGCCGCCGGCGAGCATCCGTGCGACGGCCGCCGGCAGCCCGGGGTCGTCGGCGGACACGGTGAGGAGCTGGGTCATGCCTCACACCTTAGGATCAGCGGCGTGTACGTCTTCGACATCGGCCTCCGCACCCGCTTCCGCGGCATCACCCGCCGGCAAGGCATGGTGTGGCAGGGCCCCGCGGGTTGGGCCGAGTGGAGTCCGTTCCTGGATTATCACGGCGACGAGTTGAAGCCCTGGTTGGCGGCCGCGGACGAGGCGGCCGAGATCGGTTTCCCGGCGCCGGTGCGCGATCGCATCCCCGTGAACTGCACGATCCCCGCGCTTGATCCGGAGCCCTCGCGCGCGCTGGCTGCGGAGTCCGGCTGTCGCACCGCCAAGATCAAGGTCGCCGAGCCGGGCCAGACCCTCGGCGACGACCTCGCGCGCGTCGAGGCGGTCCGCGACGCATTGGGGCCGGATGGTGCCGTCCGCGTCGACGCCAACGGTGGCTGGTCGTTCGACGAGGCGATCATCGCGCTGCGGGAGTTGAGTCGGTTCGGGATTGAGTACGCCGAACAGCCCGTCGCGACCGTCGAGGATCTGGCGCGGCTCCGCCGCGAGTTGGTACGCCGCACCATCTCCGTCCCCATCGCCGCCGACGAATCGATCCGGCGCTCCGGGGACCCCGAGCGGGTGGCGGAGCTAGCCGCCGCGGATGTGGCGGTGTTGAAGGTACAGCCGCTGGGCGGTGTCCGGCGGTGCCTGGAGCTGGCGGACCTGCTCGGGCTGCCGGTCGTGGTGTCCTCGGCGTTGGAGACATCGATCGGACTGGCGGCGGGGGTGGCGCTGGCTGCCGCGCTGCCGGAGCTGCCGTATGCCTGCGGGCTCAACACCCGCGCCCTGCTCACCGATGATGTGGTCACCGATTCGCTCATCGCGGTCGATGGCGAGATCGCCGTGCGCGGGGTGGAGGCTGACGTGTCGGCGCTGACGCGGTGTGCCGCGGGGCCCGAGGACGTGGCTCTGTGGACTGAGCGGCTGCGGGTTACCCGATGACCGCGAGACAGTGCGCCCGAGCGGTGGCGCCAGCGGCAGGGTTCTTTGGGGTCATCCGGTGAGCGCGACGCAGTGTGCCCGTTCGGTGGCGCTGGCTCTGGTCGAGCTCGGCGTACGGCACGTGGTGCTCAGCCCCGGCTCCCGGTCCGCGCCGCTGGCGTTCGCGTGGGAAACCCTGGCTAGGCAGGGAAAGATTGAGCTCCATGTGCGGGTGGATGAGCGCGGTGCGGCGTACCTCGCCCTCGGCCTCGCCAAGGCAACCGGCACCATTGTGCCGATCGTGACCACCTCGGGCACCGCGGTCGGCAACCTCCTGCCAGCGGTGATGGAGGCCGCGCACAGCGGCGTGCCGATCATGGTCCTGTCGACCGACCGGCCGGTGTCAGTGCTGCACACCGGCGCCAACCAGGTCACCCACCAGGCGGGGGTGTTCGACCGGTTCGTGCGGGCGTCCGCCCAGCTGTCCGGGGCCGAGGGCAACACCGCTGCCTGGGTCTATCAGGTCGGTCGGCTCGCGGCCGCGGCGCTGGGTACGCGCAGCGCCGATCCAGGTCCGGTGCACCTCAACAAGGCCTTTGCAGAGCCGTTGGTGCCGTCCGATGACGTGTGGCCGGAGGTACGCCCCACCCACGTCGCCCCACGCGCTGGCGTGGGTGGTGGCGTGGACGGCGCTGGTGTGGATGCTGGATGGGGCTCTGACCCCACCGGGAATCCACGCGACGCAGAGGTGAGGAGTCAGGCCGGCGGCGATGGTCCTGTGGAAAGCAGCTGGGGTC
>JAUNUL010000225.1 GCA_030538175.1 Propionibacteriaceae bacterium
CTGGCAGCCGGCCGGCAGTGGTGCCTGCAGATTGTCCCCTCGCAGGGACATCAGCAGGATGCCGCCCTCGACCGTGATGCGACCGCGGGCAGCCTGCATGCCCTCATCCACCGCGCGGACGGTATCGAGGACCTGGCCGTTCACCGCGCAATCCGCGGTCAGGACCAGTCGCTGGGGCCGATAGGGGCTCAACGGCAAAGCGGCAGGCCGGTCACCGGACCAGTGATAGGTGGCGGTGTGTTCCACCACCGGAAGCAGCGGGAAGACGAGCATTCCCAGCCCGGAAAGCAGGGCCAGGACCAGGACCGTCACCCACCGTTCGGGCCAACGCCGCGGGCGCTGGGCATGCGTCACCCGGTGGCGCAGCGCCGCATCCGGCCGGAGTTCGGTCACGACGCCGATCCTAGGAGGCGTGACCACATGAGAGTGGGCTGCACGCCGGCGACGGTCCCGCTAGTTTGGATGTCGTGACTGCGAAGAGTTCCGGACATGCCCGCCGCGCCGCAGCAGAATCGGCCGCGGCCCTCACCACCACCCTGTCGCCGACCCTCGGTCAGGTGATCGGGCGCATTCCTGTCACCAAGGTCTCTCCCGTCCTCGAGGGGGGTGCTTATCCGGCCAAGGGGGCGGTCGGCGAGTTGATCCCGATCCGCGCCACCGTCTTCCGCGAGGGCCACGACGCGGTGGCCGCGACCGTGGTCCTCACCGATCCGGACGGCCGGGTGACCACCCATCGCATGGAGAAGTGCGAGCCCGCCGGTTTCGACCGGTGGGAGGCCTGGGTCCGTCCTGAGCAGCCCGGCCTGTGGACCTTCCGTGTCGAAGGCTGGGACGATCCCTGGGGGACCTGGAGTCACCACGCCGAGGTCAAGCTGCCGGAACACCTCGATGTCGCACTGGTGTGCGGCGAGGGCCGCCAGCTCTTCACCGAGGCCGCCGAGGCGGCGTACGCAGCGGGCGCGCTCGGGGCAGGCAAGCGACTTGAGCGCCTGGCCGAGTGCTGCAACCCCGAGAACGAGGTGCGGTACCTCATCCATGACCTGCTGGGCGAGGAAGCCCACGAACTCATGCAGAAATACGGCCCGCGTCGCCTCGTTTCGCCGACCGAGGACTACCCGCTGTTCGTTGATCGGCAGCGTGCGCTGTTCAGTGCATGGTATGAGTTTTTCCCCCGCTCCCAGGGTGCGACCCAGGACCCCGAGACCGGCGAGTGGACCTCGGGAACGTTCGACAGCTCCCACGAACGCCTCGATGCCGCAGCGGAGATGGGCTTCGACGTCGTCTATCTGCCCCCGATCCATCCGATCGGCGACCAGTTCCGCAAGGGCAAGAACAACACCCTGACCCCCGCCCCGGGTGAGCCCGGCTCGCCCTGGGCGATCGGCAACACCGCTGGCGGCCACGACGCGATCCACCCGGACCTGGGCGACTGGGACGCCTTCGACCGGTTCATCGCCCACGCCCGCTCCCTGGGCCTGGAGATTGCGCTCGACTTCGCGCTGCAGGCCTCCCCGGACCACCCCTGGGTGACCGAACATCCGGAATGGTTCACCGAGCGGATCGACGGCACGATCGCGTACGCCGAGAACCCGCCGAAGAAATATCAGGACATCTATCCGATCAACTTCGACCGGGATCGCGACGGCATCTATGCCGAATGCCTGCGGATCATCCGGCTGTGGATCGACCGCGGGGTCACCATTTTCCGCGTCGACAACCCGCACACGAAGCCGGTGGAGTTCTGGGCCTGGCTGCTCGCGGAAGTGCGAGAGACCAACCCCGAGGTGCTTTTCCTGGCCGAAGCGTTCACCCGGCCGGAAATGATGCACATGCTGGGCAAGGTCGGCTATCAGCTGTCCTACACCTATTTCACGTGGCGCAACGAGAAGTGGGAGCTCGAGGAATATCTCCATGAGCTCACCAACGAGATGGACTCCTTCTATCGCCCGAGCTTCTGGGTGAACACCCCGGACATCAATCCGAAGTTCCTGCAGACCTCCGGACCCGCAGGCTTCACGATCCGCGCGGTCCTGGCGGCGACCCTGTCCCCCAGCTGGGGCATGTATTCGGGTTATGAACTGTTCGAACACGAGCCCCTGCGGCTCGGTGGCGAGGAATATCTGAATTCGGAGAAATACGAATATCGCCCCCGCGACTGGTCTGGCGGAGAATACGGGAATCTGAACACGCTGATTCGGATGCTCAACGACGTCCGCAAGGCCGAACCGGCCCTGCAGCAGCTGCGTCAGTTGACGTTCCACCACGCACCGAATGCCCAGGTCATCGCCTATTCCAAGCACGACAGCGATTCCCATGTGCTGGTCGTCTGTTCCCTGGATCCCCACAACATCCAGGAGACCGAGGTCTATCTCGAGATGGATGCCTTCGGCGCAGACCCCCAGGCGGCGCTGCACGTGCGGGATGTCATCACCGGTGCGGAGTATCGTTGGGGGGCCAGGAACTTCGTCCGGTTGACCCCGGCCGAACCGGCCCACGTGTTCGTCGTTTCCCCGGAGTGATCCGCACGCGTCCGGGGCGCCTGCCCGTGCCCCGGGCCTTCCACTGAGGACCTGTGTGAACGAGAATCGAACCGCTTCTGCGGATGAACCGATCCTGGATGCCACGGCCGGGATGGACCTCACGGACCACGAATGGTTCAAGAAGGCCGTCTTCTATGAGGTGATGGTCCGCAGCTTCCGGGACTCCAACGGCGACGGGATCGGTGACCTCGCCGGGCTGTCGGAGAAGCTCGACTATCTGCAGTGGCTCGGCGTGGACTGCCTGTGGCTGCCCCCGTTCTTCCCCTCGCCGCTGGCCGACGGCGGCTATGACGTGTCGAACTACACCGACGTCCTGCCGGCACTGGGCACCTTGGCGGAATTCCAGGCATTCGTGGACGGGGCACACGCCCGCGGCATCCGCATCATCACCGACTTCGTGATGAACCACACCTCAGATCAACACCCGTGGTTCCAGGCCTCGCGCTCCGACCCCGACGGCCCCTTCGGGGATTTCTATGTCTGGGCGGATGGGACGCCCGATGGCGACCCGGCAGCGTACGCAGATGCCCGGATCATTTTCCTGGACACCGAGGAATCGAACTGGACCTTCGACGAGGTCCGCGGTCAATACTTCTGGCATCGGTTCTTCCACCACCAGCCCGACCTGAACTTCGAGAACCCCCGCGTCCTGGCCGAGATCAAGGATGCGATCCGGTTCTGGCTGGACATCGGCATCGACGGGTTCCGGCTGGACGCGGTCCCCTATCTGATCGAAGAAGACGGCACCAACTGCGAGAACCTGCCGGGCACCCATCGGATTCTCAAGGAGATCCGCGACATGATCGACACGGAATATCCGGGTCGCATCCTGTTGTGCGAGGCCAACCAATGGCCCGATGACGTCGTCGAATATTTCGGCAACGACGACGAATGCCACATGGCCTTCCATTTCCCGGTGATGCCGCGGCTCTTCATGGGTCTCCGGCAGGAATCCCGCGTCTGCATTTCGGAGATCCTGGCCGCCACCCCGGAGATTCCACCGGGCTGCCAGTGGGGGACGTTCCTGCGCAACCATGACGAGCTGACGCTGGAGATGGTCACGCCAGAAGAGCGCGACTACATGTGGGCGGAGTACGCCCCGGATCCCCGCATGGTCAGCAACCTCGGGATCCGCCGCCGACTGGCACCGCTGGTGGACGGCGACATGCGTCGAATCCACCTGCTGCACGCCCTGCTCCTCGCGCTGCCCGGGTCCCCGGTGCTCTATTACGGTGACGAGATCGGCATGGGCGACAACATCTGGCTCTACGACCGCGACGGCGTCCGGACTCCGATGCAATGGAATTCCGTGCCCGGTGCCGGCTTCTCGGATGCGGCTGAGGACGAGCTGTTCCTGCCCCTGGTCCAGGATCCGCGCTATGCCCCCGCCGGGGTGAACGTCGAGCAGCAGATGCTCGATCCTGGCTCACTGTTGGTCTGGCTGCGAGCGTTGCTGGTCATCCGACGCAGCCACCCCGTGTTCGGGTTGGGCGACTTCACCGACCTCGGTGGTGACAACGAGAAGGTCTTCTCGTTCCTGCGCAGCGGCGTCGACGAGGAGGGCCGCCCGATGTCCGTCCTCTGCGTCAACAACCTCTCCCGCGAGCCACAGCAGGTCAAGCTGGACCTGTCCCGGTTTGCCGGGCTCGTGCCACGCGACCTGCTCCGCGATGACGACCATGCGATGATCCAGGCGGAAGCGTTCGAGTTGGAGATCGCCGGCCACGGATTCGTGTGGCTTCGCATCATGGCAGGCGATCCGGACCTGCCCGCGGACAAGGAGAACTGATGCCCGGCTCCGCCGCTGACCTGCCCTCGGTCGCCGAGGTGATCGAGGCAGCCCTGCCCACCGCACGCTGGTTCGCCGGGAAGCATCGCCGGGCGCAGGTGCGTGCCATCGTCGGCCTGCCCGCGATCTCCGACGATGACCTGCCCGTGGTCAGCCTCGAGATCGCCGAGGTCATCGACCCCGACGCCGAGGGGCCGGCGGAGCATTATCTGCTGCCCCTGTGTTATCGCAGCCCGTCCGACCCTGCAGGTCCGGGCCTGGGCGTCGCCCGCCACCCGCGATGGGGTCCGGTGGCTGTTCACGAGGCCAGCACTGATCCGTATGCCGGCGACGTCTTCCTCCAGCTCCTGTCCACCCCGACTGACCTGACCGAGGACCCCCACCTGTTGCGGTGCCGGGTGCTCGACACCAGCAGCCTGCGCCCCGGGCTCCCGGCACGCGCCTTCGGCGGCGAGCAGAGCAACACCTCAGTGTTGTACGCCGACCGTGCACTGCTGAAGTTTTTCCGGCGGCTCGAGTTCGGCGGGGAGAACCTCGACATCGAGGTGCACCGCGAGCTGGCCGGCGGCCCCGCCCGGGGTCGTCTCGCCGGGTTGATGAGTTGGCTCAGCGCCGAATGGATCGATTCCACCGGGCATGCCCGCGCGGCTGATCTCGGCATGCTGGTCGAGCAGGTTCGGGGTGCCGCCGATGGCTGGGATCTCGCGGTCGATCAGGTGCTCCGTGGGGCGGACTTCTCGGCGTACGCCGCAGAGCTCGGGCACGCTCTGCGCGACGTACACACCGGGCTGGCGGACGCTTTCGGCACC
>JAUNUL010000226.1 GCA_030538175.1 Propionibacteriaceae bacterium
CCCGGGGGTGGTCGTGCACGAGGGGCAGCCGGGGATCACCGTGCTCTCGGCTGATCATGTGGAGCCCGCGGCGGATCGCTCCGACACGGACGTCACCTCCGACGACACGCCGTGAGGCGTGCCGGGGAGAGGGTTGAGCCCTTCCCTAACCGCGGGACAGACAGCAGACTTGAGCCATGTCTCACGACGTAGCCGTCAGCCGAACGATCGCGGCCACACCCGATGACCTGTGGTCGGTGCTGACCGATGTGGTGCGCTGGTCCGCCCTGCTGCAGCACCTGTCGAACGTCGAGTTGCTGACCCCAGGGGAGTACGCCGTCGGCACCCGCTGGCGTGCCGTGCGAACGACCTTCGGCAGGGCCATGGTCCAGCAGTGGGAGGTGGTCGACCTCGACCCCAACCGACGTCTGGCGCTGACCAGTGGGATCAACGACGAGATCACCTTCGGGCTGGAGTTCCACATCGAGGCGTCCGGAGATCACAGCGAGAGCCGTCCGCGGACCCACGTGACGGTCCGGATGCAGTCCGACGAACCGGCCGATGACGACATCTGGCTCAAACGCGTCCTCGGTGCGATCGGTGCCCGGAACGCCCAGGAAACAATGGCGGAGGATCTCGCCGACTTCGCTGCTGCCGTGGAGCGACCGGAGACCCGCGACATGCTCGTGGTGCACCGTCTGTTCAACCGGGAGCTCGGCACGGCTCCGGGGTTGGTGCGGGCCGTGCCGGCCGGTGACCTGCACCGGACCGGTGTGGTCGCCGATCACCTCACGATCGTCCTCGATGCCTTGGTTGACCATCACCACGGCGAGGACGTCCTGATCTGGCCCCTGTTGGCCCTGCGGGTCGGGATCCACCCTGATCTCACCCAACGGCTCGGTTTCGAACACAGCCGCATCCATCTGGACATCATCAAGGCGAGGGCGCTGATCGTCCGGTAGCGTGAGGCGGCCGATCCGGCTGTGCGCGACCAGTTGGCAGACCTGCTGCTTGAGCTGGGCGCAAATCTGCGGGCCCATCTCGAGACAGAGGAGAATGAGCTGCTCCCCTTGATCGAGCAGCACCTCACCCGCTTCGAATATGACCGGCTCACCGCGCACGGACGGGAGTCCCTGCCCCGCGAGCAGGCGGCGATGATCGTCCAGATGTTCCTGGAGGGCTATGCCCCGGTGATGCAGTTGCTGATCCGGACGGTGGGTGCGCGGCAATACCGCCGTCATGTACGCCGGCTTCGTGCCCCCAACCGCTGAGTCGAAAGCCGCCACGGCCGCCGGCTAGGTCCTTTCCGGGACAGGACGCGGGGTCGGACACCCCAGCCCGCTAGATCACTTCCAGCGTCCACTCCCCGCGGGCCCAGATGAGCAGGACCTCCCCGCCGTTGAGATCCAGCGTTCGGGACTCGAAGCGCCCGACGCAGAGGTTGGCGGCATAGCCGCGGTCAGCGAGGCGATACGCGTACACGTTGAGGGTGTCCCGCGAGTTCAACGGCTCGAACGTGACCCGAACGGTTCCACTGGGCACCCGCACGACCCGGGCCCCCTGGGCCTCCACCGAGCCTGTGTCGACAGGCAGGTCGTGCCAGGACCGCAGGGTCAGGGTCCAGTCCCCTTCCGCGGCGATGAGCAACGAGTTGTGAGGGCCGTCACTGGCGTCATGCACGGTGTCGATGAGCCATTGGGTCTCGAACCGTTCCCCTGCGGCGAGCCCGTCGACGATGGGCAGGGCGGCGCCGGTGTTGAACACCCGGAGGGGACCGTCGCAGTTGGCACAGTTGAAGTCGACGACCGTCGCGAAGTCACCGAGTCGCTCATAGGCGATCTCGGCGTTGCCGGTGCCATCGACGGTGATCGGCCGGCCGGTGTCGAGCTGGTGCTCCTGCCGCGGATAGTCCGGGCCGGGCATCGGATCCGGCTCACTGGGAGCGCTGTCGGATCGTTCGCGCAGCAAACAGGCATCAGCCGGGCTTGCCGGCACGTCGCTGCGTTCGGGGACGCTCGATCGGGCCGCGTCCTGCTGAACCGCGCGTACGCCCACCACCAACAACAGCGCGAGGACGCCACCCAGGACGACGGCAAGAAGCCCCTGGAGGATCGGGTGGCGAGTTGGCACGCTGCCGAGCCTACGCGTTGGCGCCTACGCTGGTGGTGATGAATGCGCGCCCCTGGCTCAGCCCTGGTCTGTCGTTCGCCGATCGCCGTGACGGCTGGGTCGGCGATGTCGCGCTGGCCGGGTTGCTGTTGGCATTGGCGGCGCTGTTTCCCTATCTGATCGGATTCCGCTATCTCATCAGCCCGATCGAATTGCAGTTGCTGGCTTCGATCATGATGATCGCCCCCTTGGCGCTGCGCAGTCACTATCCCCAGGTGATGCTGCTGCTGTCCGCCCTCGGCGGGGTGGCGCACATGCTCGTCGCCAACGGACCCTTGCCCTGTCTCGTCGTGGTCCCGGTCGTGGTCTATTCCGTGGCCCGCGAGGTCGACGCGGTCAGTGCACGCAGCGCTGTGCTCATCGGCGTCTTGGGTGCCTTCGCCGGGCCAGTGCACTGGTATCTGTCGAACGGCTGGGAGCTGAACTTCCTCGTGGTCGTCGTGTTGGTGTGCCTGGGCATGGTCCTGACGCCCTATGTCATCGGGCGGCGCCTGCAGGAATCCGCCAAAGCCAAGGACGCCGCCGAACGGCTCGAACACGAACGCGTCCAGACTCTGCTCGCCGAGCGGGATCAGCGGGCGCGGATGGCCGAGATCAACGCACGCCAGCAGATCGCGCGGGAACTGCACGACATCGTGGCCCATTCGGTGTCCGTGATGGTCGTCCAGGCCGAGGGCGGTCGGGCGCTGGCCGCGAAGAAGCCCGAGAAGGCCGCAGAGGTCTTGGAGACCATCGCCGGGACCGGTCGGGAGGCACTGGTGGAGATGCGCCGGATTGTCGGCGTACTGCGCAACACTCCGGAGGAGGAGTCGACGTACGCCCCCATGCCCGGTCTGGCGGACATCCCCGAGATGGTGCAGCGGACCGGTGACCGGGTGACGTTGCGGATCAAGGGACACGAGCCGGCCTGTGGTCCGGCCACCCAACTGACCGTGTATCGGATCGCCCAGGAGGCGTTGACCAACTTCCTCCGCCACGCCGGTCCCCGGGCCCGGGCGGAGATCGAGCTCGGCTTCGACGCTGATCGGATCACGGTGCTGGTCACCGACGACGGGCTGGGGTCCGCGGCCCAGTCCGATGGCATGGGCAACGGGCTGAAAGGCATGTTGGAGCGCGTGTCGGCGATGGGTGGGACACTCGAGGCGGGGCCACGGGACGAAGGCGGTTTCCGGGTCCATGCCGTCGTTCCGCTGGCCGCCACCGGTGGGCATCGGCGTCTGGGCGCCATCACCCCCACCCCACGGGAACAACCGAAAGGACAGCAGTGATCCGCGTATTCCTCGTCGACGACCAAGCGCTCGTGCGCAGCGGTTTCCGCATGCTCATCGAGGCCGAGGATGACATCGAGGTGGTCGGCGAGGCCTCGGATGGTGCCGAGGCGGTCGCCACGCTGACCGCCGATCCCGCCGACGTCGTGTTGATGGATATCCGCATGCCCGTGATGGATGGTGTTGAGGCGACCCGGCGGATCGTGCGGGCTGAATTGGGTACGCGGGTTCTCGTCCTCACGACGTTCGATCTTGATGAGTACGTGTTCGCAGCCCTCAAGGCCGGGGCATCGGGGTTCATGCTCAAGGACGCCCGGCCGGAGGAGCTGCTGTCGGCGATCCGGGATGTGGCCGCCGGTGATGCGGTGGTCGCGCCGAGTGCGACGCGGCGGCTGCTGGATCACGTGGTGCCGACGCTGCCGGCGGCGCCGGTGAGCGGACCGGATCCTCGGCTGGACGTGCTGACCGACCGTGAGTTGGAGGTGCTGACCGAGATCGCTTCGGGGGCCACCAACTCCGAGATCGGTGCTCGGCTCTATATGGCGGAAGGCACGGTCAAGACCCATATCGGGCGGCTGCTGTCGAAGCTGCAGGCGCGCGACCGGGTGAGCCTCGTGTTGTTCGCGTACGAAACCGGGATCGCCGGACGCTGACGCCCGACGGTGGGGCGCTGACAGCTACTGGATAGGCCTCGCGAACCCGCGATCAGACCCTCTGACGCCAGGACAACACCGGGACAACACCCGCACCGGGCAGGCAGCACCCGGGCCAACAGCTGTTGGACAAGCTCGTGGACATCACCGAGAGGAGATGTCATGGGCGTGGGTGCGTTGGTGCGGGAGTTCGCATGGTTGGCCGACCGGAGCGCGCGGCAGGTCACGGCGTGGGCGGGGCGGCATCCCGCGTTGGCTGGGTGCACAGATCTGGCAGCGGTGCTGGCGGCCGTTCGGTTGGAGCCGGATCCTGTGTTGCATGCGCTGCTGACCGAGGTGCGCGCTGGGTGCGGCGTGGCGGCGCGCGTGGTGTTGCAGGCGATGCTGCCCAAGCTGTTGCTGATGTCGCGCAGTGACCGAGGGGCGTTTGCCATGGACTATGTGGCACAGCTCTGGCTGCGCATCCACACCTATCCGCTGGCGCGGCGCCCCGAGCGGATCGCAGCCAACCTCGCCCTCGACACACTCAAGGCCGTGCAAGCGGAGCGGGGGCAGGCGGTGGTGCTGGTCGACGAACGACGGTTGGAGGGTGCGGCGACCACCCCAGACCGGGGATCGGTCGTGCACGCACCGTTCCCGGTCCTGCGATCTGACAACGGTCGTCCAGTCGGGGACGTGGCACGGGAATTGCTGCGGACCGCGGTGGAGCGTCGGCTCGTCGATCCCCACACACACGCGGTCCTGGCCAGCGTCTTTGCCGATGGGTTGAGCGAACAGGAGGTGGCCCGGCGCTATCAGGTCACCCCGCTCACGATCCGCCGGCGTTGCAACAAGGGGATCACCGCGCTCGCCGAACATGCACACGAACTGGCAGCGGTGCTGTGAGGTGGCGGCAAGAGCCGGGCTGACACCTCGGACCGGGAGCGGGGGCACGCTCCGTGACAACGGTGAGATGGAGGCTCCGTGACATCGGTGACAGGGAGACCGCCGTTCGGGCCGCCGGTGAGGTCCCCGAAGGAACTGCGGCAGCGATGACAAATGTCACCCGGAGCTGGTGACATCACCCT
>JAUNUL010000227.1 GCA_030538175.1 Propionibacteriaceae bacterium
GCCGTTCTCGATCTTGGAGACCTGCCGCTGCCCGACCCCGATCCGTTCAGCTAGTTGGGCCTGGGTGTACCCGGCCTGTTCGCGTAGTTCACGCAGGCGGTACCCGCGCACCTCGGCCATCATGCGTTGCTTGTGCGCGTCGACCCGCTCGCGGTCAACCGGTCGCTTGGCGAGGTAGTCGTCCAGCGTTCTTGCCATGATGTTCACCGTCCTTGGAGTCTGCGCAGTTGGGCGTCGAGCAAGTCATCGGCCACCGGAATGTTCTTGCGGTACCAGTGTCACGTACCGAGAGCCGTGGCCAGCTGGCTAGTTGGTTGTACCCGGCCAGTCAGAGCGGCTCAGCTTGGCCGCCTGTACGTCAGACTGCTGGCCGACTTACACACATGTGATTCTCCCCAGGCTGTGGATAATTCTGGGGACAACTAAGAACCTCCGGTGCCTAGGCTGGGTCCATGAGCTACGGGATCATGGCCAGGGTCGTCGACATCGAGCGGATCGAGGGGTTCTTCGGCAGCGGGGACGTGGGCGCGTTCGATCGCATCGCGGGCTGGCTCCGCAATGAATTCCCGCGCCTGGATGCCGAGCTGCCAGACGCGCCGCCGGCGTACCAACTGCTCCGGGACCTCGCCCTGGATCCCGACTATCGCCGGACCCAGAACACGTGGTCAGGCGACCATGCCGCCAAGGCGATCCGGCTGCTCGAGCTGATCACCGGCTGGTTCGGCGACCCCGACATCCAGCCCAATCGCTATTGGAGCGGGATGCGGTACGGCTGGTTCGAGGTGGTCGACCAGGCCCTGGCCGGCGCGGGCTCCCCGGCGCGGGCCTCGGATCTGACCATCGCGCAACCGGTCGCCGGGCTGCCGATGCCGATCGACTTCCCGATCATCCACATCACCACGGCCGAGCAGGCCCGGCAGTGGCTCGCGGACACCCGGGATCTGGACCTGTCGCAGACACCCGCCGACGAGCGCGCGGCCATCGAGGAAATGCGTGACTGGATGGACTACACCGCGGACTGCGCGGCGCACTATCCGGCGTCGTCGGGCAACTGCCTGATCAGCTTCTACGGCTGAACCAGCCCGCCGGAAAGCCGGCTATGCCGGGTCGCCCGTCTGGAAGTGACTGCTGCCGCGCACATCGTCGGCGGTCAGCGTGGTCAGATCGGCCTTCGTCAGCGGCCGGTCCAGCCCAACCAAACGGCGTGCATGGCGCAGCCGGGTCCGCTCGATGGCATTGCGCACCGAGCGGGCGTTGGAGAAGTTCGGCTTGGCCATGCGGAGGTCGAGATAGTCGGCGAACGCGGCACGCGCGTCGGCGTCGAACCCGAAGTTCTCCTTCGCCACCATCCGTTCCGCGATCTCCATCAGTTCCTCGGCCGCATAGTCGCTGAACGCGATGTGGTGCGGCACGCGCGATGACAACCCCGGGTTGGCTTCGAACAGCGTGCCCATCCGGTCGGCGTACCCCGCGAAGATCACCACCAACGAACCGCGCTCGTTCTCCATCTCGGTGAGCAGGATCTCAATCGCCTCCTGGCCATAGTCGCGTTCGTTCTCGGCGCGGAACAGGGCGTACGCCTCATCGATGAACAGCACCCCACCGGCCGCCTTGGCGATGGCTTCCTTGGTCTTGGGCGCGGTCTGACCGATGAACTGACCGACCAGATCGTCACGGGTGACCGCATGCACTTTCGGTGTCCGCAGATAGCCCAGCGCGTGCAGGATCTCCGCCATCCGCATGGCGACGGTCGTCTTGCCCGTCCCCGGGCCGCCCGTGAACGACATGTGCAGCGTCGGCTTCGACGTCATCAGCCCGAACCGCTCCCGCGCCCGGTCGACCAGCAGCAGCGACGCGATCTCGCGGACCCGCTGCTTCACCGACCCGAGCCCGATCAGCTCACCGTCCAGGCGCGCCAGGGTCTCACCGACCCGGGTCGCGACCTCGTCGTGGGCGAGGTCGATGTGCGCGTCGTCGGAGAGGTACGCCGGCTCAGCGGCCACCTCGTCCGCGCTCACGTCCGGCGCCCCCATCGCCCCGGGGACCCCCGTGACCCCGGGGCGATAGAAGCCGAATCCCGACCGCTGCGTCACGACGAGTAGCGCTGGCCGGCGGGCTTGGTGGTGGCGTACGACTCGAAGCCGTAGGCCTGCGCCCGCCCACCCAACTCGGTGCGGGTCAGGTTGAAGCCGGGCTCGGTCGCGGGACGCTGGACGAGGAACGACAGCGCGGTCGTCTGCCGGCCGAGCGTCGCGTCGTACGCATTGACCCGGACATAGTGGTTCGGGAATGCGGCCCGGCACTCGTTGATCTCGGCGAGCACACCGTCCGGCTCGTCGAGGTCGAACAGCGGCAGGCCCCACATCTCCCAATAGATGTTGCGGGGGTGCGGATCGTCGGTGTACTCCACCGAGACCGGCCACTTGTTGTCGAGGGCGTACGCGACCTGCAACCCGATCTCCTCATCGGTCAGCGGCGGCAGATAGGCGAAGGTTCCATAGCGCAGGGTGGCCATGTCGTATTCCTTTCTGGTGACGAGCGAGCTGGCTCAGGCGGTCGGGGTGGCGGAAGCCACGACGTCGGGGGCATCGGTCGAGGTGTAGTCGAACGTGATGTCACCCCAGGTGGACAGCGCCACGTCGAGCGGGCGGTTCCACTTGGCGGCGTTTCGCAGGATCTCCGGGCCCTCGGCGAGGATGTTGCGCCCTTCGTTGCGGGCCTTGACCATCACCTCGGCGGCGACGCGGTTCGCTTCCGCGCCGGCAGCGATGCCAAGCGGGTGGCCGATGGTGCCGCCACCGAACTGCAGGATGACGTCATCGCCGAACAGGTCGAGCAGCTGGTGCATCTGACCGGCGTGGATGCCGCCGGAGGCGACCGGCATGACGCCGGGCATGGAGGCCCAGTTCTGGTCGAAGAAGATGCCGTGCTCGGGGTTGCGCTCGACGCGGTCGAGGCGCAGCGTGTCATAGAAGCCCCGGGTCGTGGCCGGGTCGCCCTCAAGCTTGCCGACAACGGTCCCGGCGTGGACATGGTCGACGCCCATCAGACGCACCCACTTGGCGATCACGCGGAAGCTGACGCCGTGGGTCTTCTGGCGGGTATACGTCGAATGGCCCGCCCGGTGCAGGTGCATGAGCACGCCGTTGTTCCGTGCCCACTTGCAGATCGACTGGATCGCCGTGTAGCCGATCGTGAGGTCGATCATCACGATGCAGCTGCCGAGCTCCTTGGCGAACTCAGCCCGCTCGTACATGTCCTCCATCGTCGCGGCGGTGATGTTGAGGTAGTGCCCCTTGAGCTCGCCGGTCTCGGCGGTCGCCTTGTTGACGGCCTCCATCGAGAACAGGAACCGATCCCGCCAGCGCATGAACGGCTGGGAGTTGATGTTCTCGTCGTCCTTGGTGAAGTCCAGGCCGCCCTTGCAGGCCTCATAGATGACGCGGCCATAGTTGCGGGCGGACAGGCCGAGCTTCGGCTTGATGGTCGCGCCGAGCAGGGGGCGGCCGTACTTGTTGAGGTGCTCCCGCTCCATCACGATCCCGTGGGCCGGGCCCTGGAAGGTCTTCACATAGACCTCGGGGATGCGCATGTCCTCCAGTCGGAGGGCCTTGAGCGGCTTGAAGCCGAAGAC
This sequence comes from Propionibacteriaceae bacterium, assembly GCA_030538175.1. Taxonomy (GTDB): domain Bacteria; phylum Actinomycetota; class Actinomycetes; order Propionibacteriales; family Propionibacteriaceae; genus Enemella. The sequence goes on from JAUNUL010000227.1 coordinate 3,635, forward strand.
GTTGCCGATGATCGAGGAGGTCAGGTTCGCGATCGAGCCCTCTTCGAAGAGGTCGATGTCATAGGCGATGTACGCGAAGTATTCCCCCGGCCGGCCCGGGACTTCCTCGCAGCGATAGGCCTTGGCCTGGTAGTGGTCGTTGGCGGTCAGCCGGTCGGTCCAGACGACGGTCCAGGTGGCGGTGGAGGACTCACCGGCGACAGCCGCGGCGGCCTCGATCGGGTCGACGCCGTCCTGTGGGGTGACACGGAACACGGCGAGCACGTCGGTGTCCTTGGGCACATAGTCGGGGTTCCAATAGCCCATGCCGGCATAGCTCTGCACGCCCGGATCCCAGCGGCCCGGGCCGTTCTCGTTGTTCACCATCGTCCTGCTGCCCTTCTGTTGGTGGGAGACGTGGAACAGCGTGCAGGGTCAAGAATCAAACGACAATGGAATCAATTGTTGTGATAGTTCACTGATCGATTAAGTGGTGTGGTTGGCTGGGGGCATGCCCGATCGACTGTCCAGCGAGGCGTTCGATCCGTTGCAGGAGTACGCCGGCCTCGCCACTGTGCCAGCCGCCCTCACGTGGTCCCGGCTGCGGACGTTCTTGGCGGTGGTGGATTTCGGCGGGGTCGCAGCCGCCGCCGACCTGCTGCGGGTCACCGCACCGGCGGTCTCGGCCGCGGTGTCGGTGTTGGAGAGCGAACTCGGCACGAAGCTATTCGCCAAGTCCGGCCGCGGGGTCGTGCCAACCGAAGCCGGGCTGGTGTTCGCCGAGCATTGCCGGACGCTGCTCGGGCTCGTGCAGACCGCACGGGAGGCGACCAGGGACGCCGAGACCGCGCGCCTGCGCCTGGGGGTGGTGGAGACAGCGGCCGAGACGCTGCTGCCGGGATTGTTGGCCACGTTCAGCACGAGGCATCCGGGGGTGGAGCTCGCCATCGTCGTCGAGCCACGCGATGAGTTGTTCGCGCGGCTGGGCCATCACGAGCTCGATCTGGTGCTCGCCGGTCGGCCACCGCGCGGGTCCGGGTTCATCAGCCGCGCCACCCGGGAGAACTCGCTCATCGTCGTCGGCGCGCCGGGCACGGGCGGCAACTCGACGTCAGGTCAGCGCCGCGATGAGGTCTGGCTGCTCCGCGGGCACGGCTCGGGCACGCGCGAGACCGCACTCGGACTGCTCGCCCGGATGGAGCCGCGGCCGGGCGTACTCACCCTGGGGACCCAGGGCGCCTGCCTCGCGGCGGCCCGGGCCGGGCTGGGCGTGACGCTGGTGCACCTGGACGCGGCCAAGCGTGACCTGGAGCTGGGCGCACTGAAGGAAGTCCGCCAGCGCGGCACGCCCCTGCGCCGACCCTGGCATCTGTGCACCGGGCCGCGGCCAACGCGGGTCGCCGAACTGTTCCTCGCCCACGTCACCGACGTTGGCGCCGCGGGCGAGCACCCGTTCAGGGCAGTGGGTTGACCCCTACTTCTTCTTGGTGGCCTTCTTGGCCGTGGCCTTC
>JAUNUL010000228.1 GCA_030538175.1 Propionibacteriaceae bacterium
TGCGGCCAAGATGGTCGTCCTCGACGTCGATCACCCGGACATCGAGGAGTTCATCGAAACCAAGGCGCGCGAGGAGAACAAGATCCGCGCCCTGCGCGATGCGGGCTTCGACATGGATCTCGGTGGCAAGGACATCACCTCGGTCCAGTACCAGAACGCCAACAACTCCGTCCGGGTCTCTGACGAGTTCATGCGGGCTGTCGAGGACGGGGGCGACTTCGCGCTGACGGCGCGCACGGACGGCCGGGTCGTCGAGCGGGTCGATGCAGGCAAGCTGTTCCACAAGATCGCCCAGGCTGCCTGGGAATGTGCGGACCCGGGTCTGCAGTACGACGACACCATCAACGACTGGCACACCAACCCCGAGAGCGGACGGATCACCGCATCCAACCCCTGCTCGGAGTACATGTCGCTCGACAACTCCTCGTGCAACCTCGCCAGCCTCAACCTGCTGAAGTTCCTGACCGACGAGGATCGATTCGACGCCGACCTGTTCGCCAAGGCTGTTGAGTTGATCATCACCGCGATGGATATTTCGATCTGCTTCGCGGACTTCCCGACCGAATCGATCGGCGAGACGACCCGCAACTACCGTCAGCTCGGGATCGGGTACGCCAACCTCGGCGCCCTGCTCATGGCCACCGGCCATGGCTATGACTCCGAGGGCGGCCGAGCATTCGCTGCTGCGATCACCTCGTTGATGACCGGCACGTCCTATCGACGGTCCGCCGAGCTCGCGGCGATCGTCGGCCCCTATAACGGGTACGCCCGCAACTCCGAGGCCCACCAGCGGGTCATGCGCAAGCATCAGGCGGCCAACGACTCGCTGCGCACGGTATCCGCCATTGACGGTGATGTGCACAAGCTCGCCACCAAGCAGTGGGATCAGGTTGTCAAGCTGGGCGCAGCCAATGGCTTCCGCAACGCTCAGGCGTCGGTCCTGGCGCCGACCGGGACCATCGGCTTCATGATGGACTGCGACACCACCGGCATCGAGCCCGACTTCTCGTTGGTGAAGTTCAAGAAGCTCGTCGGTGGCGGCTCGATGCAGATCGTCAACCAGACGATTCCGCGGGCGTTGGCCAAGCTCGGCTATGCGGCCGAGACCGTCGAGGCCATCGTGGAATACATCGCGGAGCATGGCCACGTGATCGACGCGCCCGGGCTGAAGACCGAGCACTACGAAGTCTTCGACACCGCTATGGGTGCTCGTTCCATCCGTCCCATGGGCCACGTGCGGATGATGGCGGCGGTGCAGCCGTTCCTGTCCGGTGCGATCTCCAAGACAGTGAACCTGCCAGAGACTGCGACGGTCGAGGAGATTGCTGATGTCTATCTGCAGGGCTGGAAGCTCGGGCTGAAGGCACTGGCGGTCTATCGGGACAACTGCAAGGTTGGCCAGCCGCTGTCCGATGCCAAGAAGAAGGAAGAGAAGGCCGAAGCCCCAGTCCCGGCGGCGGTTGTCGACTATCGTCCGCGGCGCAAGCGACTGCCGAAGAAGCGTCCGTCGATGACCACCTCGTTCACGGTCGGTGGGGCAGAGGGCTATCTGACGTCCGGTTCCTATCCTGACGACGGACTGGGTGAGGTCTTCCTGAAGCTGGGCAAGCAGGGCTCGACACTGTCGGGTGTCATGGATGCCTTCTCGATCGCGGTCTCGATCGCCCTGCAGTACGGCGTGCCTCTGGAGACCTACGTCCAGAAGTTCACCAACATGAAGTTCGAGCCGGCCGGCATGACCGACGACCCGGACATTCGGATGGCGCAGTCGATCATCGACTATGTGTTCCGCCGGTTGGCCCTGGACTATCTGTCGTTCGAGGGCCGCTCCGAACTCGGCATCTATACCGCACAGGAGCGGGCTCGTTACGTCGAGACCGGTTCCTATGTGGCCGAAGAGGTCGAGGAGATCGAATCCGAGTCGCTCAAGAACGACGCGGGCGATGAGGTCGACACTGACCCCGGTGCCAAGGCTGACCAGAGCTTGGAGGTGACCAAGCAGAACGGTTCTGCAGCGAGCGGATCGAACGGCTCGATCAAGGAGATCCAGCTCATCAAGCCGGGCGCTGGTCATACCTCCGCCGAGCTCATGGAGTCCATGACGGGCAGCACCGTTGACGCGCCGCTCTGCTTCACCTGCGGCACGAAGATGCGTCCGAGTGGTTCCTGCTATGTCTGCGAAGGATGTGGCTCGACCAGCGGCTGCAGCTGAAAGCGAGCGATATTCGCTGGATGCAACGTGTGCGGGGTGAAGCCCTCTGGCGACACCCCGCACGTGTGGCACGTCCTGTGACGCGCAAACGAGGTGTGACGATCGCCTCTGTCCTGCCTTCGGGTGGGGCAGGGGCGATCGTTTTGGCCTATTGAGCATCCTCTCGGTCGCGATGAGGCCCAGCTAGCATCCCTGCCTATGCATATTCGGCAAGCGGCCGCGATCGTCGCCTCAGCGTTTCTCCTATCGTCCTGTGCCAGTGACTCCGCGCCGGACACATCGGCCACTGGTGAGCGCATGCCAGCCTCACCGAGCGGGGTTGATTCGGTCGGAAGCGCTCCTGCTGAGATCAAGTCCGCGACCGAAGTTGCTGAGGCCATCAAGACGGCGGTCCCTGAGGTTACGCGGCTGGTCACGGTCGATGAGGACAACGACCCGAACAACCTGGTTGGGCGGCCGGGTGGCTACATCGATGGCGCGATCTTGTTTGACCCTCGCGCGGAGGCGTACGACGATCAACTCGGTGTCGACCAGGGCGCGTTCCTCGAGGTCTGGCCGGATGCAGAGGCCGCGACCGGAAGGGCCAAGTACATACAGGACACACTTCAGCAGGTGCGAGGGCTGGGGACGGAATACCACTACCAGCACGCGGGATACCTGCTTCGGGTGAACGGCAGGATTAAGCCATCCCAGGCACTTGCCTACGAGGAAGCATTCCGGGCCCAATTCTGATGTCTCTGCTCACGACTTGACCGCCTATCAGCGCTCGTCAGCCGCGGATTGACTGTACGCCGTCCAGCAGCCCCGTCAGCCAGGTGGCGACGGCTTCCTCGGCGTTCGTGCCGGGCAGAATCTCGTCGGCGGCGGCCTTGGCCACCGGCATGGCATTGGCCATTGCTACTCCGCGGCCTGCCCAGGTGAGCATCTCCACGTCATTCTGTGCATCCCCGAAGGCCACCACATCAGCGGCACCGATTTCCAGGAGCTCGCAGAGCCGCGCCAGACCGACCCCCTTGTTGACCCCGGCGGCGGCGATTTCCAGGAATGGAGCCCCGGACAGGGTCGGCGTACAACTCTCGATGCAGAGGTCGCGAAGCAGCCCGAACAACTCGGCGGGGGAGTGGTGTGGGGAGCGGGCGACCACCTTCAAACAGGGCTGCGCGGCCAGCTCCGCAAGGCCGCCACGATGCATGACCCGTGGTGCGATCGAGTGGTCGGACAGGACCGCGAGCTCGGCATAGCCGGGTTCGGCAATGAACTCCCGACCGAAGTCCCGCACCACGGCGAAGCGGACCGCGGGCGCCACGTCACGCAGCCCCTGCAGCACCTCGCCCACGGCGTCGGCCGGCAACAGGGAGCTGAACGCGGACCGGTCCTCGCCGAGGTGCCACGCGTACGCCCCGTTGGCACAGACCATCCACGAATCGAAGCCCGCGGGCTCGGCGATCCCGACGAGGCCGATCGGTTGGCGGGCCGTCACCGGGACGACGAGAACCCCGGCCGCCCGAACCTGATCGAGGACGGCTCTGGTGCGCTCGCCCACGGTGGTGTCCGGGCGCAGCAGAGTGCCGTCGAGGTCCGTGGCGACCAGGCGCGGAAGGCTCACGTGAAGCTGGCCTCCGGGGTGCCGGAACCAAGCTTGATCACCACACCCGCCGGATTCGTCTGGCTGGCCGGGACCAGGGTGCCGCGACGGCCGTCCTTGGTGGCCGAGGCTCGGATCTCGTTGGTCACCTGCACCGTGGCCGAGGCCGTCATGGTCGCACCGTTGAACCGGAACTCGACGTCCTTCCAGGGATCGTTCTTGAGCGTGTAGTTGATCGTCGCCTTGTCGATCGTCAGCCCCTCTTCCCGCCACTGGATGAACGGGCAGTTGGCTGGCGCAAGTTCCTTGGCCTTCATGCAGTCGTCGATGATCCGCTTGCCGGCCTCGATGCTGCGGTTGCGGCCCTCGTCGCTCAGCACCGGCTCGGGCTCCCAATCGGTGTCCGTCGCGGTGGGCGCGTTGAGCACGAACTCGGTGCGATCCAGCCCGATCAGCGGGTTGGTGGAGGTCACCGAATAGGAGCCGGGGAACATGTTGTACGCCCCAGGGCGGACGGTCACCCCGTTGACCATCCGATCCGGCCCGTTGAGGCCGAGTTTCACCGGTGCGGACACCTGATCGAGTTTCCATTCGTCGCCGACCTTGCGCAGCGGCAGATCGATGGTCTGGGGCTGATCGCCGATCGAGTAGGTCACGGTCGCCGTGCCGGTATTCCAGACTCCTGGGATCTCCTCGGTGAGGACCGTCTCGTCGACGGTGACGCCGCTGACGGCGGCACGCTTGTTGGCCTCGGCCAGCACGTCGCGGCTCAACAGGGTGTTGTCGCCCTCGGGTGCGGTCGCAGCGAAGGCGAGTGCCTTCTCGGCATCGCCCTGACCCAGCGCGTCCATGAAGCCCTGGGCGGTGAGACCGGCAGCGGCCACCTGTCGGGTCTCCTCGGCCTTGCGCTGTTCTTCGGCGATGCGAGCCTGTTCCGCGGCCACTTCTGCCTGATGGTTGCGGAACAGCAGGATGCCGATGCCGACCAGCACCAGTGCCAGCACGGCAGCCCCAACGATCAACAGGATCTTGGTGGGGTTGCGGCGAGGCTTCGGGGGGGCCGTCGTCGAGTCGGTCATCAGGTGTCCGTCACCCTGCCACTGCGGGGCGGTCTGACGGTCGGGCCCCTGACCCGGCCCGGGGTGGGACGATCCCGATGCGTGCTGGGTCGGTCCCGATGCGTGATGGGGCTGTGGTCCGGAGACCGGGTGCGGCTGCGTGCTGTTCGGGCCCGGTGGATTCCCCGGTCCGGGCTGCCAGGGTGCCCGCTCGGGGCCGGACTGCCACGGCGCACCGGACTGGGCGTTCTGGGCCGCT
>JAUNUL010000229.1 GCA_030538175.1 Propionibacteriaceae bacterium
CCACCAGTTCGTTGGAGCTCGGCATCGACATGGGTGCGGTGGATGTCGTCGTCCAAGTTGAGGCACCACCCTCGGTGGCGAGCGGGCTGCAGCGCGTGGGCCGGGCCGGCCATCAAGTGGGTGCCGTGTCGAAGGGTGTCTTCTTTCCGACCCACCGCGGCGACCTGGTTGAGGCGGCGCTTGTCGTCCAGCGCATGCGCGAGGGCCTGATCGAGGAGGTCGCCCAGCTTGAGAACCCGCTGGATGTGCTGGCACAGCAGATCGTCGCCATCACCGCGGGCGAACCGATCCACACGGATGACCTGTTTCGGCTCATCCGGCGAGCTGCACACTTCACCGGCCTGCCGCGGTCCGCGTTCGAGGCGGTCCTGGACATGCTGTCCGGACGTTATCCGAGTGAGGAGTTCGCCGAGCTCCGGCCGCGGTTGGTCTGGGACCGGGCGTCCGGCTTGCTCACCGCGCGACCAGGCGCTCAGCGATTGGCGGTCACGTCGGGGGGAACGATTCCCGACCGTGGACTGTTCGGCGTCTTCCTCGTCGGCGAAGGGCCCGCGCGGCGCGTTGGCGAGCTGGACGAGGAGATGGTCTATGAATCCCGGGTGGGCGACGTGTTCGCACTGGGCACCACCTCGTGGCGCATCGAGGCCATCACCCATGACCAGGTCCAAGTGTCCCCAGCACCCGGTGTGCCCGGACGACTACCGTTCTGGACCGGCGACTCCCCCGGTCGGCCCGTCGAGCTCGGGCTGGCCCACGGGGCTTTCCTCAGGGAACTCATCGTGGACCCGGTCAAGGCCGCGGAGCGGCTGGCCGAAAATGGGCTCGATCAGCGGGCAACCGACAACCTGCTTCGCTATCTGTCCGACCAAGTAGCCGCGACCGGTGCCCTCCCCACCGACACCACGCTCGTGCTCGAGCGGTTCCGCGACGATCTGGGCGATTGGCAGCTTTGCCTGCATTCAGGTCTCGGCCGACCAGTCCTGTCCGCCTGGGCACTGGCCATCGGGCGCAATGCGCGCGAACAGCACGGCGTGGAGGTCCAGGCGACCGCGAGCAACGACGGCATCGTCATCCGGGTGCCCGACGCTGATGGCCGACCCCCGGGTGCTGATCTGCTGATGTTCGATCCCGATGAGCTGGTCCGGTTGATCACCGAGGAGGTCGGCGGGTCAGCACTGTTTGCGTCGCGCTTCCGCGAGTGCGCGGGTCGAGCCCTGCTGCTGCCCCGGCGTGACCCCAGGGCTCGCGCGCCACTGTGGCAGCAGCGGATGCGCGCCGCCCAGCTCTTGTCCGTCGCGGCGAACCATCCTGATTTCCCGATCATCCTCGAGACGATGCGGGAATGCCTCCACGACATCTTCGATCTGCCGGGCTTGGAGCGCGTCCAACGTGCCGTCAATGCCCGGGAGATTAGGATCGTCGAAGTCGAGACCACCCAACCATCACCCTTTGCCCGCTCTCTGTTGTTCGGCTACGTCGGTCAGTTCATCTATGAAGGGGACACGCCACTGGCGGAGCGCCGGGCGGCGGCCCTCACGCTCGATACCGCCCTGCTCGCGGAGTTGCTGGGCACTGATGGCTTCAGCCAGGTGCTTGACCCTGCGATCATGGACAGGGTCGAAAGCGAGCTGCAGTCGCTGGCACCTGATCGCAGGGTCACCACCCCAGAACAACTCTTCGACCTCCTGCGCACGACCGGCCCCTTCAGCACCGACGAACTCCACGACCGTGCCAGCGAGTTCGACCCCGTCGGTGCCCTCATGGAGCTCGTCACCGCCCGTCGGGTGGCAACGGTGCGCATCGCTGGGCAGGAGCGTTTCGCCGTGGTCGAGGACCTGGGCCGGTTGGTGGATGGCTTGGGGGTGCCGGTCCCGCCCGGTTTCACGGCCGTGGGCTACAGCGGTGACCCGATCGAGGATCTGGTCCTGCGCTGGGCGCGCACCCATGGCCCGTTCGATGCGCGGACGGTGGCTGACCGTTATGGCCTCGCGATCGGGATCGTCACGGCCGCCTGTGAGCGGCTCGCCAACGAAGGCACCTTGGTGCACAGTCGGTTCCGCGAGGGCCACTCGCGGCAGTGGTGCCACCACCGGGTCCTGTCTCTGATCAAGCGCCGCACGCTCGCCGCCCTCCGCGCGGCCGTCGAGCCGGTCGACCAGACCACCTATGCGCGATTCCTGCCTGCCTGGCAGGGGGTCGGCGGTCAGGCCACCGGTTTGGACGGCCTGCTCGGGGCGATCGATCAGTTGGCCGGCTGCGCGATCCCGGCGAGCATGGTGGAGTCGCTCGTCCTGCCTGCCCGGGTCGATGACTATCTGCCCGCGCTGCTTGACGAGGCTCTTGCCGCAGGTGAGCTCGTTTGGACCGGCGACGGCAGCATCGGTGAGTCTGACGGGTGGGTGCGACTGTGGCCGACGGGCATGGTCAGCCCCCCGCAGCGGCCCCTTCCGGAAGCCCCCGCCGCGCTCGCCTTGTGGGAGCGTCTCTGCCAGGGTGGCGGTTGGTTCTTCGACGATCTCATCACCGCTGACCACAGCCGGGCCGAGTTCGAGCAGGGCCTGTGGCAGCTCGTGTGGGCAGGTCGGGTGCGCTCCGACACGTTCGCCCCCGTCCGCGCGTTGGCCGGGTCCGGCGCACTCAAGACGAGGCGTACGCCGAGGCCCCGCTCCCGCAGCGGCATGCTGCGGGCGACCTCTCGAGCTCGGGCACCGATCGTCCCGCGTGTGGCCGGCCGCTGGGCAGCCGTGGCTGAGCCCACAGACGCGGACCGCCTCGAACACCTGTTGTTGCTCCTGGATCGCCACGGTGTCGTCACCCGGGGTGGCGTCCTGGCCGAGCAACCCGATGGGTCGTTCGGGCCTGTCTATCGGGGCCTCAGTCAGTTGGAGGAGACCGGCCAGTGCCTGCGCGGCTATTTCATTGAAGGCCTCGGAGCAGCCCAGTTTGCGGCGTCCGCAACCGTGGATCGGCTGCGCGCCCAGCCCGACACAGGGGCGCTCGTGCTGGCCGCGACAGACCCGGCAAACGCCTATGGCGCAGCCCTCCCCTGGCCCAACCGACCCACAGGCCACCGTCCCGGACGCAAGCCCGGCGCGTTGGTCCTGCTCGTCGACGGACAGCTGGTTGGCTACCTGGAGCGGGGCGCCAAGACCCTGCTGACGTTCACCACCCGCACAAACGACATCGCCTCTGCCCTGACCGCACTCGTCGCCACCGTCGGCCGGGCCAAGCTCCACGACATCACCATCGACCGGGTCGATGGGCAACACGTGTTTGAGGATTCAGCCATGCGGTCAACGCTGGAGAAGGCCGGTTTCGTCATGACCCCGCAGGGCATGACACTGCGGATCCGGTGACAGCAGCGCACCCGCTGGTCGAGAGTTCTGGCTCCACTCCTGCCGGATAGCACCCAGCTCGGCCCTCAGGCTGCTGCCTGAACCTCCATCGGCAGTTCCTGGGCCGCGCACTTCTCACTCATGATCGACAGCAGCGTCGACAACGGAAGATCAAGTGACCCGCAAATCGCGGCGAGCAACTCGCTGGACGCTTCCTTCTGGCCGCGCTCAACTTCGGAGAGGTAGCCGAGACTGACCCGGGCAGAGGCCGAGACTTCCCGCAGGGTCTTGCCCTGGGCTGCGCGTTCAGAGCGCAAGGTCTCACCGACCAACTCGCGCAAGAGCATCGGTTTCACACCTTCCTCGACCATGGAGAGACTCTATCCAACGACTAGTGCCGCCGCACAGGCACCACCACCTGCTGCCGTCCGCAATGACGCTGGAAACGCCACCGCAAAAGCTCACCGGATCGGCACACCATCACAACCACGCCCGCGGCGGGGTTATTCCTTGGCCACCTCAACCGAATCATCGATCGCCACGTTCGGGGCGGCACCCCTGCAGCGGTCGTCCGCAGTCCCACCCTCCGAGGGGTCGTCTGCGACCCCGACCTCGAAAGTGTCATCCGCAACTCCAGCCTCCGCCGGGTCGAGCACAACGTCAGCCCCTGGCTCGTGGAGTGGGATCTCCCCCTGGACCAGGGTCAGGGCCAGCTCAAGGGCGCAGCGCGCCGCCGCAGCGCGGATCCCCGCACGGCTGCCTGACAGGTGCAGCAGCACGGCACCTGAACGGCCCTCCTTGACGGCCCAGCCGAGCCAGACGGTGCCGGGTGTCTGCCCCTCCTGGACGGCGGGCCCGGCGACTCCGGTGAGCGCAATCCCAACATCGGCATCACACTGTCGGGCAGCTCCCTTGGCCAGCTCCTCCGCAGTCGGGGCAGCCACAGCACCATGCAGGTCGAGCACCTCGGCAGGGACACCACCGAGCGTCCCCTTCACATCGGTGGCATAGGTGATAACGCCACCCCGATAGATCAGCGAAGCGCCCGGGACAGACGTCACCATCGCGCCCAACAGTCCGCCGGTGAGTGATTCGGCCGTGGCGAGCGTACGCCCGGCGGCACTGGCCGCCAGCACGACGGAACGCGCCAGGCTGAGCCCCTCCTCGTCGAGGATCACCGTTGACCAACCCCTCGTCGGGAGACCTCACTCATGCCTGCTTGCTCTCGGATTCGAAGGCACCCCGGACATAGTCCACACCGGTGACCACCGTGACGATCGTGGCAATGGCCATCACCACCCACGAGATCACCTCCGGCAACGCCGACAGCGTGAACGGTGTGCCCCACACATAGCCCGGCAGCGGCAGGAGATAAAGAATCAGGGCGACCGCCTGCAGCACGGTCTTGAGCTTGCCGCCCTTGTTCGCCGCCAACACGACCCCGCGCCGCAGCAGCAGGAACCGCATCAACGTGATCCCCCACTCACGGACCAGGATGATGATGGTTACTGCCCACGGCAGCTCCCCAAGAATGCTGAGCCCGACGAAGGCCATGCCGGTGATCGCTTTGTCCGCGATCGGGTCGGCGATCTTGCCGAAGTTCGTGACGAGGTTGGCCCGACGGGCCCACCAGCCATCCACGAGATCGGTGAGGATCGCGATCGTGAACACGATGGTGGTGGCGATCCGCCAGTCGGTGTCCTGCCCGTGTGCAAGCAGCATCCAGGCGAACACCGGCACGATCACCAGCCGAAGCGTGGTGAGGACGTTGGGTCCGTT
>JAUNUL010000230.1 GCA_030538175.1 Propionibacteriaceae bacterium
TCAGGACGGTGACGCGGTTGGCGGGCAGGTCTTCGGACAGCAGCGGCAGGTGCGTGATCGCCGCAGCGGTGGGCACGGGCACATCGAGACGTTCGGTCACAGGGGCACTCCTATCGATCGGTGGTCCGCGCCCGCGCGCGGTCCGCTCAGGTGTCCTGCGCCCCAGGGCGCAGATCAGGTTCTTCCTGCGCCAGGGCGCAGATCCGGTCGATCACCTCAACCAACGTGAGGTGGGTCGAATCAACAACGGTCACGCCCGGGGCAGCCTCAGTGAACGCCGCCACGGTCGAATCATCGGCGTCCCGACGGATCACCTGATCGGTCACTTGCGCCTGGTCGACCTTCTCCCCAAGCTCAGCGGCCCGGCGGGCGATGCGCGCAGCGGGGTCGGCAACAAGGAGGACCCGAACCCGGGCGTCCGGGGCAACAACGGTGGTGATGTCGCGGCCCTCGGCGACGATCCCCTGTTCAGCGCCGGCGATCAGGGCCCGTTGGCGATCGATGAGGATGTCGCGGACGGCCTGGATGGTCGCCACCTTCGACACGGTCGCGGAGATCTGGGGCTCGCGGATCGCCTCGGTCACATCGGTGCCGTCGATGGCGATGGCGAAGGCGGTCGGGTCCAGGCTGATCCGCAGGTCGGCGGCGTCGATGGCCGCGGTGATCTCGTCGGCCCCTGTCAGGCCGCGGTCGGCGACGAGCCAGGCGGCTGCCCGATACATCGCTCCGGTGTCCAGATAGGCCAAATCCAACCGCTCGGCCACACCCCGAGCGGTGCTCGACTTGCCCGATCCACTCGGGCCGTCGATCGCGACGATCAACGGCTGCACCACGTCGGTCACCATATGCATCTCCTCACCAGCGAAATGGCCCAATTCCGGGCCCGTGACAACATGTCACGCAACGTTCAACGCTAGTACGGATAGGTGTTCCGGCGCGCTCCCCCTGGGGACTCCGGGACGTCAGCCAGGGGTCAGCCGCAGTTCAACTCCGGCTGAACTGTGGTGGCGGACCTAGCTGGTGATGTCCTTCGTCGCGAATCGTGCCCAGGCTGCGGAGCCGAAGACGACGATGTAGGCCGCTGCCAGCAGCAGGCCCTGCTGGATGTTCTCGACGAACATGGGATCACGCAGCAGGTCGGTGCCGGCCATCCAGTGGTGCACGATCAGCCACGGATGCAGCCAGTCGAGTTGGGGAATCGAGTCGAGAATCCAGGAGATCATCACGACACCGGCCGTCGCGAGAGTGGCCGCGATCGGTTGCTCGGTGAGCGTGGAGATGAACAGGCCCACGGCGGCCAGCGCTGCCAGGCACACACCGAGGTAGCCGACCATCAAAGCCAACCGGCCGACGCCTTCGAGCAACGGGATCTCAACGCCCGACAGGAGCCGCACAGGTTTGAGGCCGAACAGGAGCCACCCGATGAGCAGCCCGGCGACCGCGACCGTGAGCGGCGCGATGAAGGCCCCGACGACGAGAGACGCGTACTTCGTCACCAACAGCCGCGTCCGATGCACCGGGACGGTCAGCAGATAGCGCAGCGTGCCCTGCTGCGCCTCCCCCGCGATCGCATCGCCGCACAGGGCCGCGATCGCCAGCGGCAGGAACAGGGTGATCATCACGCTGAGCGCGCTGACCGCGACGAAGAAGCCGTTCTCACTCACTTCGGTGATGAAGCTCGGCCCGTGCGGTCCACCGGGTCGCGACAATCGGACAGCGACGGCCATCAAGATCGGGATGGCCGCGAGCACCGCGAGGCCCACCTGGTTGCGGCGGCGGGTCGCCATCAGCCACAGCTCGGAGCGGAGCAGCCGCAAGGCCCTAGCCGCTGACATCGAAGCCCTCCCCCGTCTGTGCGATGAACAGGTCTTCCAGGCTGGGTCGGGCGACCTCGAAGCCGCGTACGCCGATCCCGGCCTGCACGAGCGCCGCGACCAGGGTCTCGGGCTCGGTGGCGTCGTCCAACAGACCGGTCACGCCCCCATCGGTCGGCGACACCTCCCGCACGCCCTGGCTGGTCAGCACCGTTTCGGCACCGGCCGGGTCCTTGGTGAGGACGGTCAGCCTCGGGTGGGCGCTGCGCCGGACATCGGCCAGCGGACCCTGGGTCACCAGTTGACCGGTGCGCATCATGCCGACGTGGGAGCAGATCTGTTCGACCTCACTCAGCAGATGGCTGGAGATGAGGATGCTGACGCCGTCGGCATTCAAGTCCGACAGCAGGGCTCGAACCTCGCGTGTGCCCTGGGGATCGAGGCCATTCGTGGGCTCGTCGAGGATCAGCAGGTCGCGGGGTTGCAGGAGGGCCGCCGCGATGCCGAGCCGTTGGCGCATGCCGAGGGAGTACGCCCGGTAGCGCTTCCGGGCCGCCGCCGTGAGGCCCACGCGATCGAGCGCCTCCCCCACGCGCTGCGTGCACGTGGCGGGATCGGCGTTGAGGTCGGCGGAGTCGATGCGGACGAGGTTCTCCTGGCCCGAGAGATACGGATGGAAGGCCGGTCCCTCGACCAAGGCCCCGACCCTGCCGAGCACCCGGGCATCGCCGTGGCCGACCGGCTGATCCAGGATCGTCGCGGATCCGCCGGTTGGTCGGATGAGCCCCAGGAGCATGCGGATCGTCGTGGTCTTGCCCGACCCGTTCGGGCCGAGAAAGCCATAGACGGCGCCCTGGGGCACCTGCAGGTCCAAGCGATCCACCACACGCTGCTTGCCGAACACCTTGGTCAAGCCCGTCGTGTGGACAGCCAAGGGCATATCGGACCGCGCGCCGGACGGCGCGGATATTTCGGTTGTCGTCACTGGCGATGCGTCACTGTCGATGCGTCACGTTCGGGGGTCTCACTGGGGAATCGCCGCGACCACACGGCTGGTGGGCACCATGCCCACGGCCACGCGGCCGTCATCGGTGAGCACGACGGTGAACAGCGAACTGGTCAGGACCTTGCCCGAACCCCACGGCCCCTGCACGGTCGGCAGTTGGTCGATCATGGCCTGGAATTCTGCGGCCTGCTCGGTCCCCCGGCCCTCTGCCGGCTCGGCACCCGTGCCCGTGGCCGACTTGGCAGCTCGGGCGTCACCCGTGTGCTCCGGCGCGGCCACGATCGTGACCTTGTCCCAGCCCTCGCCCACCACGACAGGCTCGGGTGGCTTGGGCTTGTCCCCCTCTGCGTGCGAGGTGGCCTTGTCGCCCTTGTCGACCTGTTCAACGGTCACCCCGGCCGGCGGGGCGAACCTGAACACCGACTCGCTCGGCGTACGGAAATCGATCTGGGTGAACCCGACCTGCATGGCGGGCTTGTCGGCCCCAACTCCCCAGACCTCAACCCGCAGCGGCGCCTTGGTCTCGGCGTCGACCGCGATCGCGACCTTGGCGACCAACGTCTCGCTCGACTTGGGGTCCAGGATCAGCTCATAGGCACTGCGGCCAGCCACCCGCGTCGTGCGGTCGACCGTCACCGTGGTGGTCGGCTCGATCGCGGCAAGGACCTGCTGGGCCGCCTCGGCGGGGGTGCTCGGCACCTCCACGCCATGGCCCTCCGCCGGCTTCGGCCGCGCCGACCGGACCTGCTGGCCGTCGTGGTCGGTCAGCACCGCGTGCTTGGCCGTGCGCTCCTTGCTCGACCACTGCCACACGTCCTGGCCATTGCGGATCACCGAGGTCTCAGCCCCATCGGCAAGCAACGACACCCGAGACTTGTCCTTGCCCGCATGCCACACCCGGACCGTGTTGGTGCCAGAGACCAGCGCCGCGAAGTCAGACCCGTCACCGGGGAGGGCGGGCAGACCCAAATCGCTGTTCGTCTCGATCGTCCCGGAGAAGTCCTCGACCGTCGGGTCCTGCACCGCGACCAGCAGCTGCTCGGCGGTCATCGGCGGCAGCGTCGGCTCGGCGATCGCCTTGGGCGCCAGGCTCACGGCGCCAATCGCGGCGACCGCAAGAGTCGGCACCGCCCAACGGATCATGGGGTGCTTGGAGGTGAGGGCCATGGCCACAGTCTAGGTGCCCAACGGGAGGCGCCCAAGGCAATCTGTGTAGCGCACGGGCAGGAACTCAGACGGCCCGCCATCCGCGTTGACGCATGAACACGACGAAGGCCTCCGCACGCTCGGGCACCACCCCGATCTTGAGGCGACCAACCTCACGGACGTCGTCATGCTCGATGGAGATGTCCTCGACGTTGACTCCCGCGTCGTGCACATCGGCAAACAGCTTCGCCAACGAGCCCGGCGCATCAGGAATCTCGATCGTGACCACCGCATAGTCCACCGGGGCCATGCCGTGTTTGCCGGGAATCGCCTGCGTCCCACGCAGGCCGGCCTCGAGGAGTTCCTGGACATCACCCTGGGTCTCAAGTCGGCGGCCCAGCTCAGCAATCCGCTCCCCCAACTCGGTGAGCTCGCGCCCGACAGCGAGGGCGTTGCCGGCCAAGATCTGCTCCCACAAGACCGGATCCCCGCCCGCGATGCGCGTCACGTCCCGGACCCCTTGTCCGGCCAGGGCAAGGTGTTCCGCGGGCCGGTGCTCCAGGCCGGCGGCCACCATCGCTGACACGGCGTGCGGGAGGTGGGAGACGGCTGCGACAGCCAGATCGTGTTCCCGTGGGTCCATCAGCACCGTGCGTGCCCCGCAGGCCTGGCCGAGCGCCACCACCGTCTCCACCGCGCCCGGTGTGGCCGTTGCGTGCGGGGTGACGACCCAACTGCGGTCCACGAAAAGATCGGGAGTGGCCGTGATCGGACCGGCGAGATGGGACCCCGCCATCGGGTGGGAGCCGACATAGCGCCGCAACTCCATCCCCTCGGACTCCAGCGCGGTCAGGACGCCCTGCTTGATCGACCCGACATCGGTGATCACCGCGTTCGGAAACTCCGCCAGTGATGCTGACAGCACTCTCGGCAGTGCTCTCGGTGGCACGGCGACGACCACAAGGGCCACCGCGTCGGGATCGATGTTCTCTACCTGCCCGGCACCACGGCCGGCAGCCACACGGGCATGGCTCACCACCTTGTCCCGCAAGTGGACTTCCTCACCGGCCTTCGTCAGCGCGCAACCCACCGACGCCCCAACCAGACCGGTGCCGACGATGAGGA
>JAUNUL010000231.1 GCA_030538175.1 Propionibacteriaceae bacterium
AGGGGCTGCCACACCGTGGCGGCCCCTCTGTCATTGTCGACCGATCTCAGTCCATCTTGTCGATGTCGACATCCATCTCGTTCAGCTTCTGCAGCGCCTCCTGCACGCCCGGGATCGGGTCCCGGTCCTCATGCATGTCCTTCGTGGCGATCTCGGCCAGGTCGGTCTCAAGGAGCTTCATCTTGCTCAAGTCATTGCCCAGGTGTCCGGGCTGGTTGTCGCCGGCGCCCCCATCGGCACCCGCATCCCCGTCGGCTTGCTCGGGATGCTCCTCGGCGAGGTCGGGATCGGCGAAGTCATCGTGTTCGGTCATGTCAGCCCTTCCAATCGCGGTGTCCATAAAACTAGCCACCCGCTCCGGAAGATAAGTCGACACGAAAGTGAACTCGGAATGAACGCCCCAGTGGCAGGAAGTGGTCAGGACGCGCTGGCGCCGCAGCAGGGCTTCTTGTAAAGCCGGAGCGATCGCGCGAACGACCCGAAACCTGACCAACCACGGGTACCCGACCGAATAGTTGCTTCCGACCTCGTATTTGGGCAGGTTTCGGGGGTTGGTGCGAACGACTGCTCTATGGGGCTGGCAGCCGGCCCGCCGCCGGCCCCTCGGTGCGGGGCTCAGCCCTCGGCATCGCCCTGAAAGCGACCGAGGATCTCGGTCAACAACGCCCGGGCCGCAGGGGATGTCGGGGCTGGGCGGCGGTGCACGAGCGCGAGCGGATGCCGCAGGTCTGCATCCGAGACCCGGAGCACCGCAACCTGATGGCGCAACTGGCCGGGGTCGACCGTCGACGTGGGCACGAGGGCGAAGCCCATGCCCAGCGCGGCATACCGGATCTGCTCATCGGTCGTCGCGACCTCGAACGCCACCTGGCGATTCACCGCCAGCCGATCGAACGCGACATCCACGTAGTGCCGCAGCCCGCTCGCCGCCCGCAGTTCGACTGCCGGCCCGTGCGCGGCCAGCTCGCCCAGTGTCACGGCCTCCCCGCCCGCCAAGGGGTGCCGCTCGTGGACGACCGCCACGAGCTCGTGCTCACACAGCAGGTGATGCACCAACTCCCCCGGCACCTCGTCGGGATAGACGCCGACCACCCCGAGGTCCAACTCACCGGCGCGCAAGCCGGAGATGATGGCGAACGAGCCAGGGTCGTGGATGCGGATCTCCACACCCGGATGGAGTTCGCGGAAGGCGGCCAGTGCGGCGTCCACCGCCGGCGCGGACTGCCCGACAACGTTGATGACGCCCACCCGCAGCACGCCGGTCAGGGATCCGCGCAACGCCACCATCTCGGCGATCGCCTCGTCGACCTCGGCGAGAATCCGCCGCGCCCGGGCGAGCAACTGCTCCCCCGCGCTGGTGAGGCGTACGCCCCGATTGGACCGCACCAACAACTGGGTCCGATGCTCGGCCTCCAACTTGGCCACCTGTGCACTCAACGCGGACTGGACGACCAGGCACCGTTCCGCGGCACGGGTGAAGCTGCCCTCCTCGCACACCGCAACGAAATAGCGGAGCTGAGCGATATCCACGGCTGCCCCCTTCACGCTCGATATCGCGAAAAGTGATACCAAGTATCACATTCTTCTCATCGACAGATACCAAGCTGCGAACGCATAGTTGAAGTGTCTCAACGCGGAGGCATCCGATGACGCATCGGTGGCGGTGCTTGCCGCCACCGGCGTCCTCGGTGGAACCACACGAGAGGGTTTTGCGATGACGCAAATGGCAAGTCGAGAGTCGGAGCGGGAGGTCCACTTCCCTCAGGCGGATGGATCCCGGGTCCCCTACAAAGTTTTCAGCTCCCAAGAGGTTTATGACCGCGAGCAGGAGCGGATCTATCGTGGTCCGCACTGGTCGTTCGTAGCCCTGGCCGCGGAGATCCCCAACGTGCACGACTTCAAGTCCACGTTCGTCGGTGATACCCCGGTGGTCGTGACCCGCACCGAGGACGGGTTCGCGTGCTGGGTGAACCGCTGTGCCCACCGCGGCGCGATCGTCTGCCGCGAGAAGTTCGGCAACCGCGCGGACCACACGTGCGTTTATCACCAGTGGAACTACAGCGCGAAGGGCGACCTCCAGGGCGTGCCGTTCCGCCGCGGCATCAAGGCCGATGGCAAGCGGCTCACCGGCATGGCGAAGGACTTCAAGCCCGAGCACAACGGCCTGCAGAAGCTCCGCGTCGCGGACTTCCACGGCGTCCTGTTCGCCACGTTCTCCGAGGAGACCCCAGACATCGAGGACTATCTGGGTCCGGAGATGAAGCCGTGGGCCGAGCGGATTTTCGCCGGCAAGGAGATCGAATATCTGGGCTGCACCCGACAGGTGGGGTTCTCCAACTGGAAGCTCTATTACGAGAACGTCAAGGACCCCTATCACGCGTCGCTGCTGCACCTGTTCCACACGACGTTCAACATTTTCCGCGTCGGCATGAAGGCCCGGTCCATCCCGGATTCACGTCACGGGCTGCACTCGATCATCACCGTGACCAAGCCGGAAGAGGACACCGACACCGCTGAGGCGTACACGAAGCAGTCGATCCGCTCCATGGACACGGGCTTCCAACTGGAGGATCCCTATCTGCTGGGGCAGATCTCGGAGTTCGACGAGGACTGCACCAACCACATCCAGACGATCTTCCCGCAGCTGGTGATCCAGCAGATCCACAACACCTTGGTCTGCCGGCAGGTGCTGCCCAAGTCCCCGGGTGAGTTCGAGTTGATCTTCCACTTCTTCGGGTACGCCGATGACACCCCGGAGATGCGCGAGCTCCGTCTCCTCCAGGCGAACCTGGTCGGGCCGGCGGGCTATATCTCCATGGAGGACACCGAAGTCACCCAGCTCGTCCAGGACGGCACCGTCCGTGACGGCGACGCCACCTCGTTCCTCGGCATGGCCCTCGACGCGCCCCAGGAGCAGGAGACCAACATCACCGAAAGCCTGATCCGCAACTTCTGGTCGGGCTATCAGAAAGTCATGGGGTACTGAAATGACCGACACCCTCCAGCCCACGCAGGTCGACATCCGACCGACACCGGACCTGACCCTGTGGCTCGAGATCTTCGAGACCCAGGCCCGCTATTCGCATGCGATCGACTCCGATGACATCGAGACGTGGCCAGCGTTTTTCACCTCCGATGGCGTCTACACGATCGTGTCGCGGGAGAACTTCGACCGCGGTCTGCCCGCGCCGATCCTGCATTGCCGCAACCAGGCGATGATGCGGGACCGGGTGGTCGCGCTGCGGAACGCCAACATCTATGAAGAGCACCGCTATCGCCACTCGACCTCAGGGCCGGTGATCCTGAGCCATGAGGGCGACACGGTGACGACCGAGACCAGCTATGTCGTCGTCCGCACCGGCCAGGCCGGGGACGCCGAGGTCTATTCCGCCGGGAGTTATCACGACACCTTGGTCAAGACCGACGCCGGGTGGCGCTACAAGGAGCGGAAGGTTGTCTATGACACCTCCCGCGTCCTCACGCTCCTCGCCACCCCGATCTGAGGTCTGCCGATGACGACGTGGCATCAAGTGATCGCCCTCGACGAGCTCGAGGACGAAGAGCCCACCCCGGTGCAGGTGGGCGAGACCCCGATCGCGCTGGTCCGCGTGGCTGACGATGTCTATGCCCTGCATGACATCTGCACCCACGAGGTGGCGCCCCTGTCCGACGGTTTCGTGGAAGACGGCTGTCTCGAATGCCCGCTGCACCAGGGCCTGTTCGATCTCGCGACCGGCAAGGCGGTCAAGGAACCCTGCACGGTTGACGTGCGGACCTATCAGACCCGCGTGGTCGATGGCACCGTCGAGATTGAGATGGAGACTGCATAGGAGCAGGTCCAAGGACCGGGGTCGGCGTTCGCGTCGGCCCCGGTCGCTTGTCCGAATGTGCAATATCTGCAGCTGAAGGCGGAGTCGCACGACGCGACAAGGGCAAACACAACGAATCGCGCAGATGGCTGCAGATTATGCTCGCGTAGCGCGGATCATTCAGAGCAGAGCGGTCACGCACCAGGAGGAACGAATGTCGGACACCATCATCATCGTCGGCGCCGGGCAGGCGGGCGGCTGGGCCGCTGCGACGCTCCGCAAGGAGGGGTACGCCGGCCGCGTCGTCCTCATCGGCGATGAGCCCCATGTCCCCTATGAGCGTCCGCCGCTGTCGAAGGCCGTGCTCAAGGGTGAGGCAGAACCGCAGCACACCCATCTCATGCCGGCGGACAAGTTCGCCGAGCTCGACCTCGATTTCCGCTCCGAGGTGCGGGTCACGGCCATCGATCGTGCCGCGCGCGAGGTGGAGCTCGCCGATGGGGAACGCATCGGCTATGACAAGTTGATTCTCGCCATGGGTGGCGGTGCCCGGACGCTGCCGGTGCCGGGCGGAGACCTGCCGGGCGTCCTCACGCTGCGGACTCTCGCCGACGCGGCCCAGCTGAAGGAACGGCTGAACGATGGCGCCCGGATCGTGGTCGTCGGCGGCGGCTGGATCGGGCTCGAGGTGGCGGCCACCGCCCGACAGGCCGGCGCGGACGTGACGGTCGTCGAGGCGATGGACCGGCTGTGCCAGCGGTCGGTGCCCGTGGTGATTTCGGACTATCTGCGGCGGTTGCATGAGGGGCATGGCGTTGACGTACGCCTCGGGTCCGGCGTCCAGCGGATCGAGAGCGCAAGCAACGGCAGCGACGGCAACACCACGAGCGGCGACGCGAGTCAGGGCCTGCGGGTGGAGCTGACGGACGGCACTTGGCTGGAGGCCGACACGGTGGTCGCCGGGATCGGGTTGGTCCCGCATCTGGAGCTCGCAGAGGCCGCGGGACTGGAGTTGGACGGCGGGATCGTGGTCGGCCCGGACACGCGCACGAGCGACCCGGACATCTTCGCCGCAGGCGACGTGGCCGTCGCCCACAACCCGTGGGTCGGCGGACGAATCCGGCTGGAGTCCTGGCAGAACGCCCAGGACCAGGGCATCGCCGCAGCCAAGGCCGCCCTCGGCCAGGACGTCACCCATGAACCGCTGCCGTGGTTCTGGTCGGACCAATACGAGGTGAACCTGCAGCTCTATGGGCTG
>JAUNUL010000232.1 GCA_030538175.1 Propionibacteriaceae bacterium
GGAGGCGGGACTAGGCTGGCGACGTCAACTCGGCCATTCGTCAGGAGGTCCCGTGGATCCCATCGATGCTCTGCGTGAGATCGCCTATCTGCTGGAGCGAGGAGGTGCGGATACTCACCGGGTCCGGGCCTTCCGGCGGGCGGCGGACCAACTGTCGAGCATGACATGTGCGATCCGCGATGAGCACAACAAGGCGGGGGATTGGCGATCCTTCCCCGGGCTCGGGCCGAAGACCGTGAAGGTGATCACCCAAGCGCTCGCAGGTGAGGTGCCGGACTATCTGACCCAACTGCGCAGTGAGCAGCAACCGCTGGCGCACGGTGGCAAGTTGGTCCGCGCGGCACTGAAGGGTGATCTGCACTGCCACTCGACGTGGTCCGACGGCGGCTCACCGCTGGAGGAAATGATGCTGTCGGCGCGGGCGATGGGTTATGAATACCAAGCGATCACCGACCACTCGCCCAAGCTCAAGGTGGCCCGGGGGTTGTCAGCGGAGCGGTTGATGGACCAGATGCAGTTCGTCGGCGACCTCAACACCGCGATGCCCGGGTTCCGGGTGCTGACCGGGATCGAGGTCGACATCCTCGAGGACGGCACGCTCGACCAGGAAAAGGACCTGCTGCTCAGTCTGGATGTCGTAGTGGCCTCGGTGCATTCGCACATGCGGATGGACTCGGAGTCAATGACCCATCGCATGGTCGCCGCGATCGCGAACCCGGCCACGAACATCCTCGGTCACTGCACCGGCCAGTTGGTCACCGGTGGACGCGGCACCCGACCGCCGTCGGACTTTGATCCGGAAGTGGTCTTCGCGGCCTGCCAGCAGTTCGACGTGGCGGTTGAGATCAACTGCCGTCCCGAGCGACGTGATCCGCCGGATGAGTTGCTGGATCTGGCGCTCGAGATGGGGTGCTACTTCTCCATCGATACTGACGCGCACGCACCTGGCCAACTGGACTGGATCGCGTATGGCTGTGAGCGTGCCGAGGAGCGCGAGATCCCCTTGGAGCGGATCATCAATACCTGGGACGTCGATCGACTGCGGGATTTCTGCCGCAAGGGCTGAGGTCGGCGGCCGCAACTCCGGGACCCAGTGCGGGTTCGGGGTGGACGTCGGGTTGCCCCAGGTGCTCGACTCCATGAGCGGCCAGATCCGTGGGTCGGCTGGTGGGATCAGTGACGGCCCCCATGGATGGTGCCGCTCCGCCTGAGCCATGCTTGCCGCATGGATCTGAGCCAGCATCGCTATGCGGTGACCCTTGACTGGACCGGGAACCGCGGTTCGGGCACGAGCAGCTATCGGGCGTACGGTCGCGATCACGTCGTTCAAGCGGACGGGGTGCCGGACCTTCTGGCCTCGGCTGACTCGACCTTCCATGGCGATCGCGACCGGTGGAATCCTGAGCTCTTCCTGCTGGCGGCCTTGAGTGAATGCCACATGTTGTCCTATCTGCATGTAGCGGTGCGCCACGGGGTCGTGGTGACCGGCTATCAGGACCAAGCACACGGCACGCTGCGCCTCAACCGGGACAGCAGTGGGGAGTTCACCGAGGCGGTGCTCCGACCTGATGTCACCCTCGCCGATGAAGCACAGCGGGAGCTCGCTGATGGGTTGCATCACGAGGCGCACGAGCTGTGCTTCATCGCGCGGAGCGTGAACTTCGAGGTCCGCGTGGAGCCTGTCCGCGGCTGATCAGCTCAGGATCGGGCATCCCAACGGAAGTTGCGTACACCCGCCCAGAGACCGAAGCCCGTCCAGGCGACGAGTGGGAGCAGCATGCTGGCCGCTGCAAGCAACGTGGCGCCCATGCCGGTGATGGGGTCACCAGACGTGCCTGTGCCGTTGAATCCGAGGTGGATCAGGTCCAGCACAGGGGCCATGGGCGTGACGTGTGCGAGAAGTTCAACGGCGCGAGGCAGGAGGGACAACGGGATCACGAGCCCAGACAGGCCAAGGGCGACAAGCATCAGCGGCAGCGTGGTGAGCTGGGCGGACTCAACGGTTCGCGTCCACGTTGCACTCCAGATCGCCAGGGCCGTCCAGGTGGTGGCACCGCCGAGGACGGCCAAGGCGATGGCCCATGGATGGGCGATCGAGGCGCCGAGCAACAAGGTGGCTACCCCCACAGCGATCGCTGATTGGAGAACCAGCAAGGCCCAGAGCGGGACGGCCGGCGCGAGCAGGATCTCAAGCGGTGTGGGCTCGCCGGCGTGCAGGCGTTTGAGCACGAGTTGTTCGCGACGGCCGACCAACGAGGTCACCAGCGTGTAGTAGATGACGAAGATCAGCCCCATGGAGACCAGCGCGCCGGTCAGCGCGACCCCCGCATTGTCAGTTCGGAGGGCTCCGGTGAAGGCCAGACCCATCGCGAACGGCGCGACGACAGCGGTGAAGGTTGCGGTCTTGTTCCGCAGCAGGATCGACGTCTCACCTCGGACGAGGGCGAAGAAGCGCCGGAGGCGGCTCCCGCGGGAGCCTTGGTCGATGACCGGGGCGGTCGGGAGAGTAGGCAGCGTGCGGGTGGTCATCGGAGCTCCTCGGCATCGGCGATGGACAGGAAGATCTGTTCCAGCGAGGCGGATCGCGCCTCGAGCTGGGGCAGGGGTGTTTGTCCTGCCCAGGTGAGGACGCGAGTCAGGGTGTCCTGCAGGTTGTGAGTCTCGATCGTGATCCGGTCGCTGACGGACATCTGCGCGCTGGGCACGTCGAGATCGGCCAGAGCGAGCGAGGCTGGGCGCAGGAAGCTGATCCGCGCCGGTGCCTGGCCGACGAGGTCGGCCAGCGTGCCTTCCTTGGCGATGACGCCGGCATGCATGATCGCGATTCGGTCCGCCAGATTCTCGGCCTCCTCGAGATAGTGGGTGGTCAGCAGTGCAGTGGTGCCGCGATCGACGAGTCCCTTGATCAGGGCCCAGATCTGGCGGCGACTCTCCGGGTCGAGACCCGTGGTGGGCTCATCCAGGATGAGCACCTCCGGGTTGCCGAGCACCGCGAGCGCCACGTCGAGGCGGCGGCGTTCACCTCCGGATAGCTTCGCGGTCTCGACATCGGCCTTGTCAGCGAGATCGACTGCAGCAAGGGTGGACTCGAGGTCCAGAGGTGCGGTGAGGGTGGCCTGCCACATTCTCGCCATCTCCCGGACCGTCAGAGTGGGCGGGAAGCCGGAGCTCTGCAGCACGACCCCTGTGCGATGACGGACCTTGGCCCGCTCCGCGAACGGGTCGTGACCCAGCACCCGAATCGAACCGGCAGTTGGCTTGGCCAGCCCTTCCACGAGCTCCACGGTCGACGTCTTGCCCGCACCGTTTGTGCCCAGCAGCGCGAAGACCTCGCCGCGGGTGACGGTCAGATCGATGCCGCGCACTGCTTCGAACTTCTCCAACGAGGCACGTTGACCGGACAACCGGTTGCGCTTCGTTGTTGTCGGATAGCTGCGCCGAACACCGGACAGAACCAAGGCGTCGGCCTCGGCTGAACCGGTGCTCGGAGCGTGGGGGAGTGTGTTTGTCTGCATGGTCTCAGCCTCCGTCGGGAATCAGCTCCCCGGCAGTGCAGGGCCACACCGGTTTCTGTGCAGGCCTCACCAGGCGACCGTGACATTTGTCAGCTCCCCGGGGTGGAGGCGTCGCGGCCTCGCGCTTTAGGTGGTGGAGGTTTGTGCTCGCGAGCGATCGGGAGGTTTTGTGCTCGCGCGTGAGCAGATGGCCCGCATCGCCCGGTCGGCTGCGGACGGCCTTTTGCGTCCGCCCGTTGCTCCCGGGTCTGTCGCAACAAAACCGCGTCGACCGCAGGGGTCGCTGGGCATTTCCCCCAGTCACGACTATCCACAGATCCGGTCCATGTCGAATAGTTGTGCACAGTCCGGGATCCCGCGTGGCACGATCCGGGCAGAACCTCGCATGGTGCGCCCATGAGACACATCGAGGACATCGCACAGCGTCTGGCCACGGACGGAATCATCTGGGTGCGCGCGGCCGACCCACCGCTGAGAGCCGCTCTCTATCGGGCAGCGGCCCGAGGTGCGCTGGTCAGTGTGCTGCCAGGGGTCTTCGCGGATCCTGGCCGGGCGGACGAACCCCGGATTCGCATGCTGGCACTCCGCCAGCGCGATCCTGATGTCGTCTTCACGGGTCGGACGGCTGCGGCATTGCTCTGGGATGCCGGCAGTCTGCCCACCGTGGTTGAGGCGAGCACCCACCTGCGCGTGCAGCGGGAGGGCTTCGATGTCACCGCCTGGCGGCCCGGATTGGACTGGGTCACTGATGTCGGTGCGTTCCAGTGCACCGACCCCGCGCTCACCGCCGTCGACCTCGTCCCCCGCTGTGGCGGTGAGTTCATCGACCGCGTTCTGCGCGACAGCCGCTCGGCAGGCGATCAGGCGCTGGCGAGGTTGTGGGCGGCCCTGCACGCGCACCCGCAACGACCAGGCAACACGCACCGGGCGCGCCTGCTGTCGGAATCCAGGTCAATGCCCTGGTCGACGGCGGAACGTCTCGCCCACCAGCAGTTGCACGATCACGGCATCACCGGGTGGGTAGCCAACGCAGGGGTGAGAGTGGGTGAGGTCGCCTATTCGGTGGACCTGCTCTGGGCCATGCACCACTTGGTTGTCGAGATCGATGGCTTCGAGTTCCACAGCAGCCGTGCAGCGTTCGAGCATGATCGGGCACGGCAGAACGTGCTAGTCGAACACGGCTGGCGCGTCCTGAGATTCACCTGGGCCATGATCGAAAGCGGGCAGTGGCTTCAGGTCCTGCAGCGTTGCCTCGCGAGGCCCTGAATCCGGTGCGCGGAGCCACGGTCTGTCGTGCGGGGGGTGAGAACGCCTGGATCTCTCTGTCGTGCGGGGGTGAGAACGCGCCTGGATCTCTGCTGGCTGTGCCCTCCGGTGGCAAGGGGCAACCACCCACAGGCGAACCCGGTGGGTGGTTGTTCACCTGGCATCAGGACCGGACGTCGCGACGATCAAGCAGGAGACCGGAGAGCCACACCAGG
>JAUNUL010000233.1 GCA_030538175.1 Propionibacteriaceae bacterium
CGGTCCAGATCTCCCGGCCCTCGGCGTCGAGGGCACGCAGGGTTCGCGGCACCTCGGGCACCTGGCTGGTGGGCTGGACACCGATCCAGAGCTCGGTGGAACCGTGCACCTGCGATGAATTCAGGGTCACCCAGCCGTTGCGCTGCTCCGCCTGCAGCACTGCGGTCCGCGCGCCGGAAGGGGCCAGCAGCACGAGCCATTCCGCACCCTGCTCATCGGGCACACGCATCACCAACTCGGCTCGCGTCGCACACTTGATGACCCCGGCGTCCCCACTGCGCACGAGGCACCAGCGTTGTTCCTGGACCACCAGTCGGCGTCCTGGGATGGCGTCGCTGTTGTCCTCGGAGGTGAGGCCCCGATCCAACGCCTCCGACGAGGCCTGGGCAGGTGCGGGTGCCTGGGCTGTGCTCCCCCGGACGCCCGCGCCGATGAAGGTCTGGATGATCATCGCCAATGCGAAGCCGACCACCAGGAACAGGGCTCCGGACACCGCGGCGATGCGCGCGAACTCCATCGTTCGCCGGCGCCGGGCAGAGGCGATGATCGTCGGTCCGTCCAGCGGGCGTGGGGTGCCGTGGCGCAGCGCCGAGCGCAAGCGTTCTTCTGCCGTCATCGTTCCTCCCGCACCTTGCCCGCGAGGACCCGCAACCTGGACAGGGCTCGATGGCACGCACTTTTCACGGTGCCCACCTTGATGCCGAGTTCCAGAGCTGTCTCGGCCTCGGAGAGATCCTCCAGATAGCGCAGCACCACCACTGAGCGTTCTCGGGGCGTCAGCTCCGCCATGGCCCGACGCAGCGCGAGGCGGTCGATGACCTGATCCATCTCGTCGGCGGGCACCTGCCCACCGGGAAAGCTCAGCAGCGCCCGCCCCTCGCCGAGGAGTTCGGTGGCGTACTCCCGCGAGGGCTGGCGCCGATAACGGTCATGGTTGAGGTTGATCAGCATGCGCCGGACATAGGCGTAAGGATCGCTTGCCTGGCTGACCCGCCCCCACTTGAGATAGGCCTTCTCCAGCACTGACTGGGTCAGGTCCTCGGCACCGGAGAAATCGCAGCACAAATGGCGGGCGAGCAGCAGCAAACGTGCCGATCGCTCCGTGACGAATTGCGCGAACTGCGCATCCCGTTCAGCCCTGTTCATGCGCCGCGGGTCTCTCCCATCACTGAACCTCCACACTGAGCAACGGCTGTGCGGACCCGGAGGTTCCGGGGAATTGCACAACAGGCCGTATGACAGGCGTACCTTATCTCCGGAGCGTGCCGATGACAGCCTTTACCGCACGGAATGGAATCGTTTCGGAGTAATGTGCTCAATCGTTATTTTTTCGTCGCACCCAGAAGGGTGGATCGGACCGTAGGCTCCCCGACCATGCACGCCTTCCCGGACCGCCCCAAGAATTGGCCCTCTGCGGCGGCGCTGCGTCTGGATGCCGTAGCCGACCACGGCTGGTCGCTGCTCGCTGACTTCGCGACGCCGATCTGTTCCCTGGCTGAGTCGGCGCTCGCTGCGAACCTGACCGAAGTGGCCGGCTGGTGCAAGGGTCTGGGCGTCGAGCTCGCTCCCCACGGCAAGACCACCATGTCCCCGGAGCTCATCACCCAGCAACTCGAGCACGGGGCCTGGGCGATCACTGCCGCGACCCCCTGGCAGGCCGAGAGGATGATCGACTGGGGTGTCCCACGGGTCATCCTCGCCAATATCTGTGTCGATCCACGACCACTGGCCGCGCTCCTGGCGCGTGAAGCCGAGGTGTGGACGTTTGTTGACTCCCCCGAGTCCGTCCGCCACACGGCCGCGGCCGTCCCCGCCGGCAGGCGGCTGCCGGTCCTGATCGAGGTCGGCTCCCCCGGTGGCCGGTGTGGGGTGCGCACGGTGCCTCAAGGCCTGACCCTGGCCGGTGCGATCGCCGACGAACCGCGCCTGGAGTTGGTCGGCGTGGCCGCCTTCGAGGGCACCGTGACGGGCCGCACCGCCGACACCATCGCGGTTGTCCGTGAGCACATCGACACCGTCCGCCGGCTCGCACGTGCCTTGGTTGACCTCCATGCCTTCCCCACCGATCGCCCGGTCGTGCTGTCCGCCGGTGGCTCCATGTATCCCGATCTCGTCGTCGCCGGCCTGCGCGCGGAGGCCGGCATCGGGCAGGAGGCGACGATCGTCCTGCGCTCGGGCTGTTCGTTGGTCCATGACCACGGCCTGTACGCCGAGTCCGCGCGCGGCCCACGTCTGCGCCCGGCGATGCGGGTCTGGTCCCGGGTCCTGTCGGTGCCCGAGCCCGGGTGGGCGATCATCGACGCCGGCAAACGCGACCTGACCGTCGACCCGCCCGCGCGGGTGCTGAGCGTACGCCGACACCCGGACGACCCACCGCGAACGGTCGAGCTGGTGCTGGACCACCACAACGACCAACACGGCTATATCCGGTTCACCGACGAGGACCTGCGGGTCGGTGACCTCCTCGAGCTCGGGATCTCCCACCCTTGCCTGACCTTCGACCGGTGGACCCACATCCCACTCGTTGACGACGACCTCACCGTGGTGGGCGCGGTCCGCACCTGCTTCTGACCGCGCCCACCGCGTGTTGCCTCGGTTCGCCGAACGCTAGACCGTCAGCGGTCGTTCGGTCGGCAGGATCGGCTTGGGCAGCTTGGTATCGCCGGTGAGGAACCAGTCGACACCGGCGGCACATGAGCGGCCCTCGGCGATGGCCCAGACGATCAACGACTGGCCGCGACCAGCATCGCCACACACGAACACGCCGGGTCGGCTGGTCTCGTAG
The DNA here is from genome assembly GCA_030538175.1 of Propionibacteriaceae bacterium. GTDB lineage: Bacteria > Actinomycetota > Actinomycetes > Propionibacteriales > Propionibacteriaceae > Enemella. The sequence continues at coordinate 2,786 of JAUNUL010000233.1, forward strand.
TGGTCGTTGCGGGCGATGTTGCCGCGCGGATCGAGATCGAGGCCGAACTGTTCGACGATGCCCGTCGTCTGGGGGCCGGTGAAGCCCATCGCCAGGAGGACGAGCTGGGCGGGCAGCTCGCGTTCGGAGCCCTCGACCGGCACGAACCGCCCGTCCTTCATTTCCACGTCGGTCAGCTTCAGCCCGGCGATATTCCCGTGGCCGTCATCGACGAATTCGGTCGTTGAGACGGCGTACATCCGCTCGCCGCCCTCCTCGTGCGCCGATGACACCCGATAGATCATCGGATAGGTCGGCCAGGGCTGGCTGCCGGGTCGGGCTTCGGTGGGCTGCGGCATGATCTCGAGCTGAGTGATCGACGCTGCCTGCTGGCGGATTGACGTCCCCAGGCAGTCGGCACCGGTGTCACCACCGCCGATGATGATGACATCCTTGCCTGTCGCCAGGATCTGGTTCTCCACTGCCTGCCCGAGCGCCGCCCGATTGGCCTGGGGCAGGAACTCCATCGCCTGGTGGATGCCGCCGAGCTCCCGGCCGGGGATCGGCAGATCGCGCGGCACGGTTGCCCCGATGGCGAGCACGATCGCGTCGTACCGGTCGATGAGTTCATCGGCGGTGACATCGACTCCGACGTTCACGGAGTTGCGGAAGATCGTGCCCTCGTTGCGCATCTGGCGCAGGCGCCGATCGAGCACCGCCTTCTCCATCTTGAACTCGGGGATCCCATAGCGCAGCAGCCCGCCGGGGGCATCGTCACGCTCATAGACCGCGACGGTGTGCCCCTCCCGGGTGAGTTGCTGGGCGGCGGCGAGACCGGCCGGTCCGGAGCCGATGACGGCCACGGTCTTGTTGGTGTGCCACTCGGGCAGCTTCGCCTTCACTGCCCGGTTGTCCCAGCCCCGATCGATGATGGCGACCTCGACGTTCTTGATGGTCACCGGATTCTGTGAAATGCCCACCACGCAGGCGGTTTCACACGGTGCCGGGCACAGCCGGCCGGTGAACTCGGGGAAGTTGTTGGTCGCGTGCAACCGGTCCAGCGCATCGTTCCAGTCGTTGCGATAGACCAGATCGTTCCATTCCGGGATCAGGTTGCCGAGCGGGCAGCCGGAGTGACAGAACGGGATGCCGCAGTCCATGCAGCGGCTGGCCTGTTCGGAAATGATCGGCAGCAGCGCCTTGCCCGGGCCACCGGGATAGACCTCCTGCCAGTCCTGCACCCGCTCGTCGACCGGGCGGCGTTCGGCAACCTTGCGCTCGTGCTTCAGGAATCCACGGGGATCAGCCATGATTTCGCCTCCTTTTCGTGTTGGGGTGTCAGGCCGTGACGGCGGCCATCATGCGACGGTTGGTTTCGTCGGCGTCCAGGCCCTGGCGTTCGGCATCGGTCTTCGCAGCGAGGACCTTGGCGTACTCCCGCGGGAGCACCTTGCTGAACATGCCCGCGATGTCGCCCGCGAGCAGTTCTTCGGCCAGCGTGGAACCCGTCTCGCGTGCATAGCGGGTCAACAGGTCGCTGATCTCGGCCACATCCGCCTCGCCCAGGGCGACGACATCGACCATTTCGGTGTTGAGGTTCTCGGGCTTGAGATCGCGGACGTACGCCACCCCACCCGACATGCCGGCCGCGAAGTTCCGTCCGGTCCCCCCGAGCACGAGCACCAGACCACCGGTCATGTACTCACACCCGTGGTCACCGATCCCCTCCACGACCGCGGTCGCGCCGGAGTTGCGGACGCAGAACCGCTCGCCTACCTGGCCACGCAGGAAGATCTCCCCCGACGTCGCGCCATAGCCGATGACGTTGCCGGCGATGATCTGCTCGCGCGGGGCGTACGCCACGCCCTCGGGCGTGGTCACCACGATCCGGCCCCCGGACAAGCCCTTGCCGACATAGTCGTTGGAGTCACCGATCAGGCGCAGCGTCACACCCCGCGGCACGAACGCACCGAAGCTCTGCCCGGCCGAGCCGCGCAGGGTGATGTCGATCGTGTCGTCGTCGAAGCCCGCACCGCGGGTAGCCTTGGTCACTTCGTGCCCGAGGATCGTGCCCACGGTCCGGTGGATGTTGCGTACGCCGACCTCGGCGACCACGCGCTCGCCACGCTCAAGGGCGGGCTGTGCCAACGGGATGAGCTCGGTGCGGTCGAGTGACTCGTCGAGGCCATGATCCTGGCCGGTGGTGTTCTGCAGG
>JAUNUL010000234.1 GCA_030538175.1 Propionibacteriaceae bacterium
CGAAGACATACGGCAGACCAAGCTGGGCCGCGAGCCGAGCCGAATAGTCCGACGAGCCGAGCAACCAGACCGGCGGTGCGCTCGTCGCCCGCGGTGTTGCGGAAATGTCGAATGGCCGGTCGCCGACCAGCATCCGCGCCCCGCCGGGAGACATGAAGGCCATGACGCGCTGCACGTACGTCGGGAACTGCTGCACGATCTCCTCGTCATTCGCGCCATTGCGCAGCGCCCACGAGGTGACCGGGTCGGTGCCCGGCGCGCGGCCGATGCCGAGGTCGATGCGTTCGGGGTACGCCGCCTCGAGCGCCGCGAACTGTTCGGCCACCGCGAGCGGCGAGTGGTTCGGCAGCATCACGCCGCCCGAACCGAGCCGGATCCGTTCCGTGCCCTCGCCCAGCAGCGCGATCAACACCGGGGGTGAGGTCGAGGCCACCGACGAGGTGTTGTGGTGCTCAGCGACCCAATAGCGGTGGGCGCCTGCGGCCTCCGCGGCGTGGACCAGCCGGCGAGCGGCCTGGATGGCCTGGCTGGTGCTTTGCCCCGTGCGCACGGGAATGAGGTCGAGGACGGACACGGTCAGCGCAGAACTCGTCATGACGTTGACAACTATCCGAGGCGCGCAGTTGTTCCGGCAACCACGAACGGAACGCCCCGAGACCAGACAAAATGCCGGGTCGAACGAAACTATTGCGTCCGAGCCCGCTCACGCGTCAGGTTTCGGGCAGATCTCGGCCAATTTCCCCAAGCGCCCACGTGTCCGACCGTCGTCGTGTCCCGGACTAGAGTCGAGTTCATGCCACCGGTGAATGAACCCGAGACCGACGACCAGTTCAGCGGGGAGTTGCGTGCGGATGTCCGCCGCGTCTCCACGATGCTCGGCCAATCCCTCGTTCGACATCACGGACAAGAGCTGCTCGACCTGGTCGAACAGGTGCGGCTCACCACCAAAGCCCACAAGGCCGGCGACACGGACGCTGCCGAACGTGTTCGGGGCCTCCTCGCCGACCTGCCCCTGCCGCAGGCGACGCACCTGGTGCGGGCGTTCACGGCGTACTTCCATCTCGCCAACGCCGCCGAACAGGTCCATCGCGTCCGGTCGCGGGAGATCCGCCACGAGGAAGCAGACTGGCTGACCACCGCGATCCGCGACATCGTCGCTTCCGGCGGACCGGAGCTCCTCGCCGAAGGCGTCGCGAGCCTGGACGTGCGGCCGGTGTTCACCGCCCACCCCACCGAGGCGAGCCGCCGCAGCATCCTCACCAAGCTGCGCAGCCTTTCCGATGAGCTGGCCGTCGCGACGGAGCCCGAAACCTTCGCCCGCCGCCGTCAAGATCGGGAGCTCGCCGAGCTCATCGACCTGATCTGGCAGACCGACGAGCTCCGGCTGACCCAGCCGACCCCGCTTGATGAGGCGCGCAACGCCTTCTATTACCTGGTTGAGGTGTTCACCGAGACCCTGCCCGGGCTGCTCGCGGACTTCGGCGACCTGCTGGGTGACCACGGCGTACGCCTCGACCCCGCCCAGCCCGTCCTGCGGTTCGGCTCCTGGATCGGCGGGGACCGCGACGGCAACCCGAACGTCACCCCCGAGGTGACCGCCGAGGTGCTGCGGATGCAGCACGAGCATGCGCTCACCCTGGCGATCGACATCATCGACGCTCTGGCGCGGGAGCTGTCCGGGTCGACCGCGGTTGTGCCGGTGTCAGATGCGCTGGCCGACTCGCTCGCCGCGGACCTGGAGAACCTCGAGATCGAGCCGCGGCTCCGCTCGTTCTATGAGCCCGAGCCCTATCGCCTCAAGCTGACTGCGATCCGCCAGAAGCTCGTCAACACCCGGGACCGGGTCGAGCACGGGACTCCGCACGAGCCGGGCCGCACGTACGGTTCCGCCGACGAGATCGTCGCGGACCTCACGGTGATCGCGGACTCGCTGCGTACGCACGGGGACTCCCTCACCGCAGACGGCCGCGTGGCCGCCGCAGCCCAGACGATCGCCACCACCGGTCTGCACCTGGCGACCCTCGACGTCCGCGAGCACGCGGAGCGCCACCATGCCGCGCTCGCGCCGATGCTCGATGCGGTTGGCGGGTTGCCGCGACCGTACGCCGAGTTGTCCCGCGGCGGACGCCTGCGGGCGTTGGCCGCCGAGCTCGAATCGCGCCGACCCCTGCTGACCTGGACCGCGGAGCGCGGGCAGGTGCTGCAGGTGTTCGACGAGATCCGGCGCGCGCAGCGGTCCTATGGCAAGGCGGTCGTGGAGACGTACATCATCTCCATGACCCAAGGCGCCGACGACGTGCTTGCCGCCGCGGTGCTGGCTCGCGAGGCTGGGTTGCTCGACCTCAACCCTGACGCCCAGCCGTTCGCCGACGTCGGCTTCGCACCACTGCTGGAGACGTTGGAGGAACTGCGCAACGCCGCTGAACTGCTCGACGAACTGCTGGAGACGCCGGCCTATCGCGAGCTCGTCCGGCTGCGCGGAGATGTCCAGGAAGTCATGCTCGGCTATTCGGACTCCAACAAGCAGGCCGGCGTGCTGACCAGCCAGTGGGCGATCCACCGGGCGCAGCGTGCGCTGCGCGACGTCGCGGCTCGACACGGGGTGCGGCTGCGGTTGTTCCACGGTCGCGGTGGGTCGGTGGGTCGTGGCGGCGGCCCGACGTTCGACGCGATCATGGCGCAGCCGTTCGGGGTGCTCGCCGGTGAGATCAAGTTCACCGAGCAGGGCGAGGTCATCTCGGACAAGTACTCCCTGCCCGCCCTCGCCCGCGAAAACCTCGACCTATCGCTCGCCGCTGTGCTTCGGGCGTCGACCCTGCACCGCGACCCGGTCGTCCCGCCGGAGGATCTGAAGCGGTGGGGTCAGGTGTTGGATGTCGCGAGCGATGCGGCGTACGCCCGGTATCGCGACCTCGTCAACGATCCGGACCTGCCGGCGTACTTCGTGGCGGCGACGCCGGTCGACCAACTCGGCGCGCTCAACATTGGCTCCCGACCGGCCAAGCGACCCGACTCGAATGCCGGGCTCGAGGGGCTGCGGGCGATCCCGTGGGTGTTCGGTTGGACGCAGACCAGGCAGATCGTGCCGGGTTGGTACGGCGTCGGCTCCGGCCTCAAGGCCGCTCGCGAAGCCGGCCACGAGGACGACCTGAAGCTGATGCTCCACGGGTGGGCGATGTTCGGGTCCGTGATCTCGAACGTGGAGATGACAGTCGCCAAGACCGATCTGGCCATCGCCGCGCACTATGTGGACAGCCTCGTGCCGGCCGAACTGCGCCACATCTTCGACGACATCCGTGCGGAGTTCGAGCTGACCGTCGACGAACTGCGTCGCCTGACCGAGGAGGAACACCTCCTCGACGACCAGCCCTCACTCAAGCGGACGCTGGCGGTGCGGGATCAGTACCTCGACCCGATCTCCTATCTCCAGGTCGAACTGCTGCGTCGTCTGCGCCACGGTGATGGGGCGGACGGGGACGGTCCTCAGGACGCCGCGGACCAGGCGGCCCTGCAGCGGGCGCTGCTGATCACCGTCAACGGAGTCGCGGCCGGACTGCGCAACACCGGCTAGTCAAAGCCGCTCGGCAAGCCCCTCAACTTCGCGCGGGGAGCGGGCTCAGCCCTCGCGCAGGGACTCAACTCGCGCGCAACCGCGGGGGGATCGGGATCGAGTCATAGTGGGTGTCGAACACCCCCCGCTCGCGATCAGCGAGAAAGAGCTCGAGCGTGCGCCGGACGGTGAGGAACGCGAGCTGATCCCACGGGATATCAGCGAAGTCGAACAGCCGCGCTTCGATGGTTTCCGGGCCGGGATCGAGATGGGTATCGGTCATGGTCGCGAGCCAATACAGGTGGACCTGCTGTGCGTACGGCACATCCAACACCGAGAACAGCCGACCCAACTCGATGTGCGCGCCGGCCTCCTCGGTGGTCTCCCGGACCGCACCGTCGGCGGTCAGCTCGCCGGCCTCCAGGAATCCCGCTGGCAGGGTCCACAGGCCCTTGCGGGGCTCGATGTTGCGCAGGCACAACAGGACCTGCCGGTCCTCCCAGACCGGCACGGTCCCCACGACATTGATCGGGTTCACATAGTCGACGAACCCACAACGGGGGCAGACGGCACGTTCCCGGTCTTCCATCTCCGGGATGCGGCGCTCCATCGCGTGGCCGCAACTCCGGCAGAACATGGCCTCTGCTCTCGACATGGTCTGAGTCTAGGGGTCCCGTGCACTGCTGACGGACCCCCCGGCCTGCACAATCTGGGCTGTGCGGGACACACTTTCACTCGGCAAGGCGCTGGCCGCGATCGGCTTCTTCCTCGTGGCCGGAATAGGTTCGTGGTGGATGGCGGCCAGCGAGGGCTTCTTGATGTACGCCGTCGCGGTCGTCTGCTTCGGCTTCGTCGCGTTCGGCTCCGGTGCTCTGTTGCTGGATGCCTGGCGGCGGATCCGGGGACCCCGCCGGGATCCGTTCCCTGCGGGGCACGCGCCCGATCTCTCGGCGGACCCCTCCGGATCTGGTTTCGCCCGAGGCGGGGCCGAATCGCCGTTCACGACGGATCCCTTTGACCCAACCGGCGTTCCTCCCGGCGCCGATGCGTCGTCATTTCCGCACAAGCCATTGCGGGGCATGCCCATGCGGGTCGCCCGAGCAACGTTGGAGGCGCTGGTCGAGGCCGGCGTACTCGCTCCCCTGACCGACTCCGAAACCGAACGGGTCCTGGCCGGGCTGCCGGACGCCGAGATGGAGACCATCCTGGCCACGGTTCAGGAACTGCTGGGCGAGCGGCCCGGGGACGCCTTTCCGTTGTGGGATCAGGTGGAGCAGAACGAGGAGTACGTCACCGATCTCGTCGATGGTTTCGCCCGGCTATCGGGGATGCCGATCCGGGTTCAGGAGTTGGTGATCGATCCGCCGCCTGATGGCGTACGCCGCACCCGGCTGCGGTTGGTTCTGCAGTTCGGGGTGG
>JAUNUL010000235.1 GCA_030538175.1 Propionibacteriaceae bacterium
GGTCGACGGCGTTCCGTTGCGGCCGCGCTCAGGCGACGCGTTTCGTTGCGAATGCCAAAGCCCGCAGGTCGACGGCGTTCCGTTGCGGATCGCCACCCGTTACGGAGTGCCGCGAGCTGAGGCCCCTACGACAGACCCCAAGCGCGCTCAGGCGAAGACGGCGGCCAACCGGTTCAGCGAGTCCTCCAGGGCCTCGGCCGGAATAGCCGGCAGATGGGCGGCGATTGCCTCGTCGGTGACGTTTTCCCAGTCATACGTCAGGACAACGCGCGTGGTGTTCGGCCCACGCGACGCCAGGAGATAGATCCACTTCCAGCCCGGGGACTCCTGACCCGGCCGCGCGGGGGCCCAGGCGATGAGTTCGTTGACGACGATGGAGACGACGTGGTTCTCCATCTGATAGTCCCCACCCTGGGACTCGTGGTGCATGTTCATCGTGAACGTGTCACCGACGGCCTGCAGTCGCGGGGTGGTGTCCTCGACGGACACGATCATCCCGGAACCGTCGAACTCCCGGTGGCGCGACGGCTGCGTCAGCACGTCGAAGATCTTTTCCGCGGGGGCATCGATGACGCGGGTCACCACGATCTGCTTCTGTTCTGTCATGGTCCCCACACTGTCAGGCATGTACAACAGACCCTTCACCATGTCATTGCGCTGGGACGTCCGCGCGACCTGATCTAGACTCCACCGCCGACGCGCTTCGCCCCCCGAAAGGACAGACATGGTTGCCATTGGTGCACACGTGGACCAGACCGACCCGGTGGCGGAGGCGGTGGCCCGGGGAGCCAACGTGGCCCAGTTCTTCCTCGGCAATCCCCAGGGCTGGAAGGGCCCCGAGGTCACCTTCGAGGGTGGTGCTGCGGCGTTGAGGGCGAAGGCGGAAGAGGCCGGCGTCCAGCTCTATGTCCACGCTCCCTATGTCCTGAACGTGGCCTCCATGAACAACCGCGTCCGCATCCCGAGTCGCAAGCAGCTCCAGGCCCAGCTCCACATGGCCGCGGAGATCGGTGCGGCCGGGGTGATCGTGCACGGCGGCCATGTCACCGCGACCGACGACCCCGAAAAGGGTTTCGACAACTGGCGCAAGTGCATCGACGGCCTGGAGATGCCGGTGCCGTTGCTGATCGAGAACACTGCCGGTGGTGATAATGCGATGGCCCGTCATCTCGACCGCATCGGCCGGTTGTGGGAGGCCGTCCACGCGGCCGAGGGTGGGGACACGGTCGGGTTCTGCCTCGACACCTGTCACGCGCACGCCGGCGGCATTGAGCTGCCGGGTGTCGTCGAGCGGGTCCGGGCGCTGACCGGCCGCATCGATCTCATCCACCTGAACGACTCCCGCGATGCCTTCGATTCCGGGGCCGACCGTCACGCGAACCTCGGCACCGGCAACTGCGACCCCGACGGTCTGGTCGAGGTTGTCGCCAGCGCGGATGCGCCGATCATGCTGGAAACCCCGGGTGGGGTGGCCGAGCACGTCGCCGACATGAAGTGGCTGCTCGAGCGACTCTGAGTGACCTCGGAACGCGCAACACCACACCCTGTTCGCGATCGCTAAACTCGCGCGCATGCCTACAGCTCTGATCACCGGCGCGACCGCCGGCATCGGCGCGGAGTTCGCGCGCCAGCTCGCCGACCGCGGCTATGACCTCGTCCTGGTCGCCCGTGATGCGACCCGGCTTCAGGAGTACGCGGATTCGCTGCACCACGAGACCGCCGTCGACGTCGAGATCCTGCCCGCCGACCTCTCCGACCGGGAGCAGACGCAGCAGGTCGCGGATCGACTCCTGGATCAGGCCAACCCGATCCATCTGCTCGTCAACAACGCCGGCTTCGGGCTGCGCTCGACGATGCTGGAACCGGACACCACCCAGGAGGAGCGGGCCCTCGACGTCATGTGTCGCGCGGTGCTCATCCTCGGCAACGCGGCTGCCCGCGCCATGAAGCAGCGCGGCCGCGGCATCATCATCAACACCTCCTCGGTCGCCGGCATCATGGCGATGGGCAACTATTCGGCGGTGAAGGCGTTCGTGACCGCCTATTCCGAATCCCTCGCCGCCCAGTTGCGCAAGTCCGGCGTCACCGTGACTGCCCTGTGCCCGGGTTGGGTGCACACCGAGTTCCACGACCGCGCCCAGATCAACGCCTCCTCCATCCCGAGTTGGGCCTGGATCGACAAAACCGTCCTGGTCCGCGAAGCCCTCGAGGATGCCGAGAAGGGCAAGGTCATCTCCGTGCCGACGCTCGGCTGGAACCTCGCTGCTACGGCCGCACGGATCGCCCCGCGATCGATCATTCGCTGGATTTCCGGAGTGATCACCTCACGTCGACACTGACGGATTTCGCCCCCTTTGGAGGGGTCCAACAAAGAATCGAGAGCGTTCTTGGTGGGCTCCCCCAAGGGTGGACCGGAGCGCGACAACACCGCAGGGGAGGCTTAGTCTGTGGCAGTGAGTGAACGTGGGCGATATCGGTCAAAGAGCCACCGAGCGGCCCGTTTCGTCGCCCAGCAATTGTTGCTCAAGCCGACGATCTGGGCGTTGGTCGACGTCACTGTGCACGGCAAGGAGCGGCTGCGTCACCTTGAGGATCCCTATATCGTCGTGGCCAATCACTCCAGCCATCTCGACAGCCCCCTCATCATCGGTGCCCTTCCCCGGCGCCTGACGAAGCGGCTCGCCACCGGTGCTGCCGCGGATTATTGGTACGGCAACTTCTGGAAGTCAGCCTCCACGGGCCTGTTCTTCAACACCTTCCCCGTCGAGCGCGGCCGCGGCCTGCGTGGGGGACGCGGATCGAAGGCCCGGGGACTGGCCGGCCACCTGCTGAACGACGGCGTACCACTGCTGATCTTTCCCGAGGGCACCCGATCACGGACGGGCGCGATGGGCTCGTTCAAACCCGGCACCGCTGCCCTCTGCATCTCCCGCAACGTGCCCTGCCTGCCGATCGCGCTCGTCGGGGCATCCCTGGCGATGCCGACGGGCCATTCGATGCCGGTGAAGGGCCGGCCCAAGGTGCACGTCGTGTTCGGCGAGCCCATGTGGGCAGCCCCCGGCGAAACCGCCCATGAGTTCTCGGATCGCATCGCCGCGAAGATCCGGGAGATGCACGATGACGTGGCCGGGCGTCACGAGATGCCGCTCATGAGCGATTATGAACAAGCAGCGATCGCGGCCAAGGCAGCCGAGGCGGAAGCAGCCGAGGCTGACGCGGCCGTCGCCGAGTCCGCCGCTGCGGCTGCGGACCAGGCGGTTGCCGGAGAACCAGCGACACCAGAGCAGGCTGACGAGGAGAAGGGGCCACAGCAGTGACCAACGGCGTGAAGCACATGAAGTGGTGGGGCTGGGGAGTCGAGGGCATTGCCTTCCACCACGAGGACAAGCCCCGGTTTGCGCCGTTCGTTCTCGACAAGGTCGGCCTCGACGTGAACGCCCCGTCCGAGAAGCCGCCGGCGTTCGATGACCTCGAGGTCCCGGCCTCCCGGCTCACCGATGACCTCACCAAGCAGCTCACCGACATCCTGGGTGAGAAGTACGTGGTCACCGAGAACATGGATCGCATCGTCCACACGTTCGGCAAGTCCGTTCGCGACCTGATCCGGATGCGCCGCAACCAGTTCCAGCGGATCCCCGATGCCGTGCTCTATCCGGCCGATGAGGCCGAGGTGCAGGCGATCGTCGATGCCGTCGTCGCGGTGGACGCGGTGGTGATTCCGTTCGGTGGCGGCTCCAACATCGTCGGCTCGCTGGAGCCGCGCGCCCGCGAGGAACGCATCGTGTTGTCGCTGGATCTGGGCCGCATGAACCAGGTGCTCGACATCGACGATGAGGCCGGTCTCGCCCGCATCCAGGCCGGCGCCCTCGGTCCGGCCTTGGAGGAGCAGCTCAACCGACGCGGTTGGACGATGGGCCACTTCCCCGACTCGTTCACCCACTCGACGCTCGGTGGCTGGATCGCGACGCGGTCCTCGGGCATGCAGTCCGACGTCTATGGCGATATCGCCGACATCACGCGTGGCGTTCGGGTCGTCCAGCCCGGGCGTACGCTCGTTCTGCGCCCCCTGCCGTCGACCTCGACCGGCCCGTCGGTGCGGGAGATGATCCTCGGTTCGGAAGGCCGCCTGGGTGTGATCACCGAGGCGACGGTGAACATCCACCGCCTGCCCGAGGAACGGCTGATTCTGGCGTACTTCTTCCCCGACTGGCCGACCGGACTCAAGGCGATGCAGGCCGTGTCGAAGTCCGAGGCGGACGTGCTGGTCGCGCGCTGCTCCGATGACCGCGAGACCGCGTTCTCGTTCTCGACGCAGAAGAAGCAGAAGGGCCTCAAGAAGGTCGTCACCGAGGGTGTCTTCAAGGTGTTGGAGCGCCGCGGCTGGGACCTGGACAAGCTGTGCATGTCGTTCATCGGCTTCGAGGGCTCCAAGGAGCACGTGAAGCGGCAGAAGGACATCGTCAAGAAGATCGTGGCCGAGCATGGCGGCATGGTCGTCGGCAAGGGCCCGGGCGCGCTCTATGACCAGAAGAAGTTCGATACGCCCTATCTGCGCGACTTCCTGCTGGACCGAGGTGCGGCCGCGGACGTGTCGGAGACCGCAGCGCCCTATTCGAAGCTGCAGACGCTCTATGACAACACCGTCGCAGCAGCCGAACGGGCGATGGCCGAGGTCGACTGCCGGGGCTACATCATGTGCCACCTGTCGCACAACTATCACTCCGGCGCCTGCCTCTATTTCACGTTCGCGATTGCTGATATGTCACCGGATGTGCTGGAGAAGTACGACCACGTCAAGCGCGCCATCCAGCAGTCGTTCATCGACAACGGCGGGACGCTGTCCCATCACCACGGAGTGGGCCGCGAGCACGCACCGTGGATGGCGCAGGACATCTCACCGGCCGGTGAAGCCATGATCAAGGATCTGATTGCGGCAGTGGACCCGCACGACAACCTCAACCCGGG